>NZ_JBFANZ010000003.1:0-260025 GCF_040659735.1 Micromonospora sp. NPDC049679 | reverse complement strand
ACGACGCGGTGCGCCGCTCCACGACGCGCTGCGCCACCGCCGCGACCCGGCGCGCGCCGCCCGCGCCGACGCCGGGCTCGGCACACCCGTGCGGGCATACGCCGGACTACTCGCGCTGACGCTGCTCAACCCCATGACGATCGTCTACTTCGGAGCGTTGGTCCTCGGCGGGCAGGCCACCGGCGCACCCACCCCGGCGCGGGCGCTCCTCTTCGTCGTCGGCGCGTTCCTCGCCTCGGCCAGCTGGCAACTGCTCATCGCGGCCGGCGGTTCGCTGGTCGGACGGGTGCTGACCGGTCCGCGCGGCCGACTCGGCACCGCCCTCGTCGCGAGCGCGCTGATCGTGGTGCTGGCGGTCGGCCTGCTGATCGGTCGCTAGTGAGCCCGCTGGCGTACGGTCAGGGACATGCAGGGGGAGGCAAGACCATGAGCAGCCGCCCGGCCGCCGGGGGCGGGCGCTGGGTCGACGTCGACCCGGCGCGGTTGCCGCGCTGGATCGAGGGCTTCACCGCGCGGCACGGCGCGCCGCAGGCCGTCGCCGAGCCGTACGGGCTGCTCCTCGCCGCGCCGGACGGCGCCTCGGCGGAGCTGTACCGCCCGCCGGGCGCGCCCGACACGTCGCAGTTGCCCGGCTTCGACCTCGCCGGGTTTCTCACCGCCGCCGCGGCGCCCCGCCGGCTGGGGCTGCTGCTGGCCCGCAAGAGCGCGATGGCGGTCGGCGTGGCCGACGGCGACCGTCTCGTAGTGTCCAAGGTGGACAGCCGCTATGTGCAGGCGCGCACGGCCGCGGGCGGCTGGTCGCAGCAGCGTTTCGCCCGGCGCCGGGACAACCAGGCGAAGGCGGCCGCCGGAGACGCCGCCGACCTGGCGGTCCGGCTGCTCCTTCCCGAAGTCGGCGTGCTCGCCGCGCTCGTCTGCGGGGGAGACCGTCGTACGGTGGACACCATCCTCGAGGACCGTCGGCTCGCCCCGCTCGCGGCGCTGCGGGCCGAGCGGCTGCTCGATGTGCCGGAGCCGCGGCACGCCGTGCTGGTCGAGGCGGTCGGCGCGGCGCGGGCCGTACGGGTCCTCGTCCGGGACCCGCTGCCCGCCTGACCATCGCCGCTCTTCCGGTTCGCGCAGGCCCGGTTCGCTCCCGGTCCGGTCACGTCCAGGTCCGGTCCGTCCGGTTCCTTCCGCGTCCGCTGCCGGTCCCGGCCGTCCCGTCGCGGTTAGACCGCCCCGTTGAACGTGTCGCAGGACTTCGGGTCGCCGGTCTCGTAGCCCCGCCCGAACCACTGCTGGCGCTGCTGCGACGTGCCGTGGGTGAACTGCGACTCGTTGACCTGTCCGCCGGACTTCTTCTGGATCGTGTCGTCGCCGATCGCGGCCGCCGTGTCCAGCCCTTCCCGGATGTCCGTCTGGCTGATGCTCTTGAAGATCTTCTGACCGCCGGCGTCGGCCGTGCCGGTCGCGTTCTTCGCCCACGCGCCGGCGTAGCAGTCGGCCTGCAACTCCAGCATCACCGAGAGCCTGTTGGTGTTCCCGGGGTCGCGCTGCTGCTGGCGGCGCATCTGCGCCTCGGTGCCGAGCAGCGTCTGCACGTGGTGGCCGTACTCGTGGGCCAGCACGTACGGCTGCGCGAACTCGCCGCTGGCGCCGAGTTGCTGGGCCAGCACGTCGTAGAAGCTGAGGTCGATGTAGACGTGCCGGTCGGCGGGGCAGTAGAACGGCCCGACGCCGGAGTCCGCCTGTCCGCAGCCGCTGTTCACCGCCGACCGGAACAGCACCGTGTCGACCTGCTGGTACGGCTGGCCGAAGTGCTGCGGCAGCGCGCCCTGCCAGTAGGCCTGGATCGAGTTGACGTAGAGCGCGTTGCGGCAGTCCAGCTGCTCGAGCGCGTCGTTCGCCGCGCATTTCTGCTCGATCGCGGCGTTGTCTCCCTGGCCACCGCCGCCGCCGGTCGCCGCGTTGATGCCGAAGCCGCCGCCGACCAGCGCGACGAGCACCGCCACCACGAGGCCGACCAGACCGCCCTTGCCGGTCGGGATCGGGATCCCGCCGCCCAGGCCGCCACCACCGCCGGAGCCGCGGCGGTCCTCCACCTGACTCGTGTCGATGCGCGCGTTCTCGTTGAGTTCCATGAAGAGCCCCGATCGCCGTTCGTCCCGTAGTGCAATCGTCGTGCCGGACCCCGTCCGGACGTCCGCTCCCGTACCCGATGATCTTGTTTGGTAATCCGGTTCGGGTCGCTCTCCGCGCCCCGGTACAATAGTTGGGTGCTGCTCTGCGAAGGCTGAACCGCCCAGCGCCGACGGGAAGACCGCACAGGCCCGCCGGCGTTCTTTGTGCCGTGAGACAGCCTTCGAGCCTTTGAGAGCGAGTCCGAGGAAATGATTACTGCCACCGGCCTGGAACTGCGCGCCGGCGCCCGCATCCTGCTGTCCGACACGACACTGCGCGTCCAGCCGGGCGACCGCATCGGCCTGGTCGGCCGCAACGGCGCGGGCAAGACCACGACGCTCAAGGTGCTCGCCGGCGAGGGTACGCCGTACGCGGGGGAGATCACCCGCACCAGCGCGATCGGCTATCTCCCGCAGGACCCGCGCACCGGTGACCTCGAGGTCACCGGTCGCGACCGGGTCCTCTCCGCGCGCGGCCTCGACGTGCTGATGGCCGAGATGAAGAAGATCGAGGAGCAGCTCGCCGACGACGCCTCCGACAAGCTGGTCCGGCGCTACGGCGCGCTGGAGGACCAGTTCGCCTCCCTCGGCGGTTACGCCGCGGAGGCCGAGGCGGCCCGCATCTGCGCCAACCTCGGTCTGCCCGACCGGGCGCTCGCCCAGACCATCGGCACCCTCTCCGGCGGCCAGCGTCGCCGCATCGAGCTGGCCCGCATCCTCTTCCGTGACGCCGGCGAGAACGGCGGCGGCATCCTGCTGCTCGACGAGCCCACCAACCACCTCGACGCCGACTCCATCGCCTGGCTGCGCAACTTCCTCTCCGGCCACAAGGGCGGACTGATCGTGATCAGCCACGACGGCTCCCTGCTCGAATCGGTCGTCAACAAGGTCTGGTTCCTCGACGCCACGCGCTCCGTGGTCGACACCTACAACCTCGGTTGGAAGACCTACCTGGAGCAGCGCGAGACCGACGAGCGCCGGCGCCGCCGGGAGCGGGCCAACGCCGAGAAGAAGGCCGGCGCCCTGATGGCGCAGGCCGACAAGATGCGCGCCAAGGCGACCAAGACCGTCGCGGCGCAGAACATGGCCCGCCGGGCCGAGAAGCTGATCAGCGGCCTGGACGAGGTGCGGGTCTCCGACCGGGTGGCCAAGGTGCGCTTCCCCGAACCCGCCCCCTGCGGCAAGACCCCGCTCACCGCGACCGGCCTCTCCAAGACGTACGGATCGCTGGAGATCTTCACCGACGTCAACGTCGCGGTCGACCGCGGCTCCCGGGTCGCGATCCTCGGCCTCAACGGCGCCGGCAAGACCACCCTGCTGCGGATGCTCGGCGGCCTGCTGCAGTCGGACACCGGCGAGGTGAAGCCGGGGCACGGGCTGCGGTTGGGCTACTACGCCCAGGAGCACGAGACGCTCGACGTCGATCGCACTGTCCTCGAGCACATGCGCAGCGCGGCCTTCGAGCAGTCCGACACCGACCTGCGCAAGATCCTCGGCGCGTTCCTCTTCTCCGGCGACGACGTCGACAAGCCGGCCGGGGTGCTCTCCGGCGGGGAGAAGACGCGGCTGGCCCTGGCCACCCTCGTCTGCTCCGGCGCCAACGTGCTCCTGCTCGACGAGCCCACCAACAACCTCGACCCGGTCAGCCGGGAGCAGGTGCTCGACGCCATCGCCCGCTATCCCGGCGCGATCGTCCTGGTCACCCATGACCCGGGCGCCGTGCTCGCGCTCAAGCCCGACCGGGCGATCCTGCTCCCCGACGGCGACGAGGACGCCTGGAGCGACGACCTGCTGGAGTTGGTCGAGCTCGCGTGACCGGTGCGCGTCGCGCTGGTCGGCGGCGGCTCACCACGGCGTGGCGAGCACGGCCTCGGTCAGCACGGCGGTGACCGCGCCGGTGGCGACCAGCAACAGGGGAGCGGGCACGGGCGCTCGCCCGCACCCCGGCCGTCACCATCGCCGCGCCCAGAAACGCGACCAGCGCGTCCATGCTGACGGCCAGCCACACCGCGTACGCGGGTGCCGGCGGACTGGTCGGTGGTCTGCGCGCTGAACGAGCGCAGATAGTCCAGCGGACCGTCGCCGACATCGCCGACTCCGACCAGGTGCGTGTCGGGTCCGGTCAGGCCGCGGGTCAGCCCGGAGACGCCGTCCACCAGCCAGCGAAACGGCCCAGGCGAACGCCGCGAGATAGCCGGTGGCGAGGAATGTCGGCAGGTGAGCCGGTCCCACCACCGGCGGGCGGCCAGCACGAGCACCCCGGCGGCCACCCTCGGGGCGAGCACGGTGCCCGGTTGGAGAGCCAGCCGGTACGCCCCGAGAAACGGTGCGCCGGCGCTCCCGAGCGTGCGCCGCCGCGAACGGCGAAATAGGTGAACGTCATTCCGAAAACTGTCAGCGTGAGCCAGAGGAGCAGGTCAAGCCGTTCGTTTCGGCGAGATGTCTCTGACTCTTCACATACCACGGCCCAACACGCTATCGGGTTAGCGACAGTGCTGTGCGTGTCGGTTGGCGAACAGTCGATATCTAGCGCATGATCGTCCGAGGCGGTCTAATAGGTGGGACCGTACCGAACCGCACAGTCTGGGACGTGAGGAATCAAGATGGCAGCCACCGGCACAGCCACCAGCACTGAGAAGGGTCGCCGAATCGTTGGGGCCGAGCGTCAGACGCTCGCCAAGGACCTGGTCAAGCGGTACACCTCGGGAGAGAGTATTCGTGCTCTGGCGGCCTCCACCGGCCGCTCATACGGGTTCGTTCACCGTGTGCTCACCGAATCCGGCGTTCAACTGCGTCAGCGCGGCGGCGCCCGTCGTCGCAAGAAGGCGTGACCAGCACATCAGCCCGTTCCGCCTCCGCCGTCGGTCAGGACCCCCGATGACGTCGAACGGCGGAGTGCGGCTGGATTGCGACGGGCCGGTCGCGACAGTGACGTTGGACCGGCCCGACGTGCTCAATGCGCAGACCCCCGCCATGTGGCAGGCAATGCGTGAGTTCTCCCGCGACCTTCCCGGTGACGTACGGGTGGTCGTGGTGCGGGGTGAGGGTCGGGCCTTTTCCGCTGGGCTCGACCTCTCCGTGGCCAGCGGAGTCGCGGGCGGTGCCTCGTCGGCTCCGTCGGATCCCGCGCCCGGTTCCTTCGCCGAGCTGGTCCGGCTCTCGCCGCAGGAGTGCGCGGACCGCATCGGGGAGTTCCAGGAGGGTTTCACCTGGCTGCACCGCCCGGACATCATCTCCATCGCCGCGGTGCAGGGGCACGCGATCGGCGCCGGTTTCCAGTTGGCGCTCGCCTGCGACCTGCGGGTGCTCGCCGATGATGCCCGGATGTCGATGGCCGAGGTGACGCTCGGGCTGGTGCCCGACCTGGCCGGTACGAAGCGTCTCGTCGAGCTCGTGGGATATGCGCGCGCGTTGGAGATCTGTGCGACCGGTCGTCGCCTCGACGCGACCGAGGCGGAGCGGATCGGGTTGGCGAACGTCGTCGTTCCCCGTGCGGAGCTCGACGCGGCCACCCGTGACCTTGCCGCCGCGATCCTCTCGGGCAACCGTGATGCGGTGATCGAGATCAAGGCGCTGATCGCGGGGGCGTCGGGGCGGTCGCCGGCGGATCAGCAGCGGGCGGAGCGTGAGGCGCAGACCCGCCGGCTCCGGGATCTGGCCGGGCAGGGTGAATAGTAAGGACCGTTTGGGAAGAACGAGATTACTTCGCTGGTTGTCGTAGGCGTCGGGAACACTGAATCCGACTGCAGGCGACAACGGAGGTAGCGGTGTCCCCCAACCCGATGGCCGGCGCCAATGGCATGGCCGGCTGGAGCATGTTGCGCTCGATGCGCAACAGCGACGAGGTGCGGGGTCATCGGCTCAGCCGTGGCACCGCTCGCCGGATCGTCGCGTTCGCCCGCCCGTACCGGCGGGACATCGCCGTCTTCCTGATCACGGTGGTGGTCGCGGCGGTCATCGGCGTCGCGACGCCCGTGCTCGCCGGCGACGTGATCAACACGATCAACCGCGGCGGATCGCAGGCGGGCGCCGCCGTGATCCGCCTGGCGTTCTTCATCGCCGGGCTCGCGGTCGCGGACGCGTTCCTGTCGTTGGCGCAGCGCTGGTATTCCGCGCGCATCGGCGAGGGGATAATCCTCGACCTGCGCACCCAGGTCTACGACCACGTGCAGCGCATGCCGCTGCAGTTCTTCACCCGCACCCAGACCGGCGCGCTGGTCAGTCGTCTCAACAACGACGTGTTGGGGGCGCAGCGCGCCTTCACCTCCACGCTCTCCGGCGTGGTCAGCAACGTGATTCAGCTGGTGCTGACCGCTGCGGTGATGTTCACCCTCTCCTGGCAGATCACCGCGCTCTCCCTCGTGCTGTTGCCGATCTTCATCGTGCCGGCCCGCCGCGTCGGGCGGCGGCTCGCCGAAATCACTCGCGAGTCCTACAACCTGGACGCGCAGATGAACGCCACGATGACGGAGCGGTTCGGGGTGTCCGGCGCGCTGCTGGTCAAGCTCTTCGGCAGCCCCGACGTCGAGGCGCAGCGCTTCGGCGACCGGGCCGCCCGGGTCAAGGACATCGGCATCCAGTCGGCGATGTACTCGCGGACCTTCTTCGTCGCCATGCTGCTCGTCGCCTCGCTCGCCCAGGCGCTCACCTACGGCCTCGGCGGCTGGCTCGCGGTCACCGGCGCGGTCACCGCCGGCACGGTGGTCACCCTCGCGTTGCTGCTCACCCGCCTCTACGGCCCGCTCACCGCGCTCTCCAACGTCCGCGTCGACGTGATGAGCGCCCTGGTCTCCTTCGACCGGGTCTTCGAGATTCTCGACCTGGCCCCCTCCATCGCGGAAAAGCCGGACGCGGTCGCGATCCCGCGCGGCTCGGGCCGGCTGGAGTTCCGCGACGTGCGCTTCCGCTACCCCAGCGCGGCCGACGTCTCGCTCGCCTCGCTGGAGGATGTCGCCGCCCTCGACCGCACCGTCGCCGAGCCGGTGCTGCGCGGCGTCTCCTTCACCGTCGAACCGGGTCAGATGGTGGCGCTGGTCGGTCCCTCGGGGGCCGGCAAGTCCACCACGTCGATGCTGGTGTCGCGGGTGTACGACGTCACCGAGGGCGAGGTGCGGGTCGGTGGCGTCGACGTCCGGGACGCGACGATGGCCTCGCTGCGCGACACGATCGGCGTGGTCACCCAGGACTCGCACCTGTTCCACGAGACCATCGCGGAAAACCTCCGCTACGCCAAGGTCGACGCGACCGACGACGAACTCTGGGCGGCGCTGCGCGGCGCCCAGGTCGCCGATCTGGTCCGCTCGCTCCCGGACGGGCTGGAGACGATGGTCGGCGAGCGCGGCTACCGGTTCTCTGGCGGCGAGAAGCAGCGCATCGCGATCGCCCGGCTGCTGCTCAAGGCGCCGTCGATCGTGATCCTCGACGAGGCCACGGCGCACCTCGACTCCGAGTCGGAGGCGGCGGTGCAGCGCGCGTTGGCGGTCGCCCTGAGCGGCCGCACCGCGCTGGTGATCGCGCACCGGCTCTCCACCGTCCGCGACGCCGACCAGATCCTGGTGCTCGACGGGGGAAAGATCGTCGAGCAGGGACGACACGAGGAGCTGGTCGCGGCGGGCGGCCTCTACGCCGAGCTCTACCGCACGCAGTTCGCGGTCGCCGACTCGCCCGTGCCGTACGTGGACGAGGTGGGGCCCGAGCCGGTGATCACGGTGCCGAGTCGCGACTACGACGCCTGACGCGTACGGCGGGCGCGCGACAGTAGGGTGAGGCATGACCTCGTCGGCACCTGATGATGTTGTTGCGACGCTGCGGGACTTCGTCGACCGGATCGATGCTGTTGATCCCGCGGCTGCCGTACTGGGGGAGATCGAGGTCCGCGTCGCCGGGGATGTCGCCGTGGACAAGGTGCGGCTGACGCTGACCGCGCCCGTCGCCCGCGCGCTCGTGGAAGCGCTGCGCGGTTACCACGACCCGCGCGACCGCGGTTGCTGTGATCACTGCGGTGGCCGGCGTCTTGATGACAACTTCCTGTGCCTGGACTGCCATCGGCCCTCGGGGCTGTTCGGGCAGATGATCATGGAGCGGGCCGCTCGGCACGGCAGGGATCGGGCCGCGGTCGGGTACGAATGAGCCCGATGGGCGCGTCCGCGCGGTGCGCCTCGGGGCCGGACGATCGGTGGATGAATCAGAGAACCGCGCTGCGTAGCTCGGCGAACCGGGCGGCGAGATCGTCGAGTTGGAACCGGGCGTTGAGGCCGCTGGGGTTGGGCAGGACCCAGAGCCCGACGCCGCCCAGCGTCTCCGTCTGCCGCCCCAGCGTGGCCCTCGGCAAGCCGAAGCCGATCCGGTACGCCGTCACCCCGACCACCGCCACCCACTGTGGCCGATAGCGGCGGACCTGCTCGGTGAGACGCTCGGCGCCGGCGATCAACTCGGCGCGGCTCAGTTCGTCGGCGCGGGCGGTCGCCCGGGCGACCATGTTGGTGATGCCGAGCCCTTCGGTGAGCAGCTCATCCTGCTGCCCGGGTGACAGTTGGCGTTCCGTGAAGCCGCTGCGGTGCACGGCCGGCCAGAAGCGATTGCCCGGGCGCGCGAAGTGGTGCCCGGTCGCCGCCGAGTAGAGGCTCGGGTTGATTCCGCAGAAGAGGACCCTTAAATCAGGACGGATCACGTCCGCAATAGTTCGACCTGCCGCCGCCGCCAACTCCGCCCGCGTGGGTCTCACCCGCACAGCACGTCAGATCGGGCGGAGGGCGCCGCCGTCGACGGGCAGCGCGATGCCGGTCATGTAGCTGGCGGCGGGGGAGAGCACGAACGCCGCGACCCGGCCGAACTCGGCGGGATCGCCGATCCGGCGCAGCGGGATGGCGGCCTCGGCCTGCGCCCGCGCCTGCTCCGGATCGGCCGCTGCGCCGAAGAGTTCCCGGTTGCGGTCCGTCATGATCCGCCCGGGCAGCAGGCTGACCACCCGTACGCCGCGCGGACCGTACTCGTCGGCCATGTCCTTGGCCATGCCGGCCAGGCCGGGACGCAGGCCGTTGGAGATGCCGAGTCCGGCGATGGGGCTGCGCACCGAGGTGGAGAGGACCAGCCCGATCGCGCCGCCGTCGGGCAGGGCTGCCGCGACGGCGCGGGCGGCCCGCGCCATGCCGAGGAAGATCGTCTCGAATGCCGTCCGCCACTGGTCGTCGGTCGCCTGCGCGGCGGTGCCGGGCGGGGGCCCGCCCACCGAGATCAGTGCCCCGTCGAGCCGCCCGAAGCGCTCCCGCGCCGTGTCGACCAGGCGCTGCGCCGTGCCGGGCTCGCCGAGGTCGGCGATTATCCCCACCGCCCGGTCGGCGCCGCCGAGCGTCGCGACGGCAGCGGTCACTTTCGTCTCGTCCCGGGACGAGATGACCACCCGTGCCCCGTCGGCCACCAGGGCCTGGGCGGTGGCGAAGCCGAGCCCCCGGGAGG
Organism: Micromonospora sp. NPDC049679; assembly: GCF_040659735.1. NCBI lineage: Bacteria > Bacillati > Actinomycetota > Actinomycetes > Micromonosporales > Micromonosporaceae > Micromonospora > Micromonospora sp. NPDC049679. The sequence goes on along the minus strand of NZ_JBFANZ010000003.1, from coordinate 250,408 downwards.
CGCCGGTCAGGACGTACACGCGGTCTGTCAGCCCGAGATCCATGGACCTGATCCTGCCGTACCGCGCCCGAACCCGCGCTACGAGCCCCCGTCACGACGCAGCACCCGGACCCGGCCGGCGAGCTGGAGCACGACGCCGCCCGGAGCACGCCGCACCGCCGGGAGTCGACGCGGGCGCGGCGACGACGCACCGTCGTAGCGCCACCCCGCCTCGCGGATGGCGAGCTCTTCGGCGGCGGGGGCGGGGAGCTCCCCCTTCCGCGCCAGCGCTCGCGCCAGATCCCAGCCGTCGCGCAGCGACCCCTGCGTGGGGCGGCCCGCCGCCCAGTGGGCGAAGGTTGCCCCCCAGTCCGGGCCGAACCCGGCGGCGAGCAACGGCCAGTGCCGCGCCACGTCGCCGGCGCGCTTGCGCAGCAGGGCGGTCCGGGCGACGCCGACGAGCCGGGCGTCGAAGCCGGCGGGGACGGGCGCCCCGGACACCAGCGCCGCGACGAGTTCCGCCTGCCGCGCGGCCAGGTCGTGCGCCGGTGGCGGGTTCACGTCACCGCCGGGTATCCGCCGGCCGCGGCGATCGCGTCGAGCTCGGCGCGGAGCACGTCGGCCGGCGGATAGTGGCCGTCGCGTTCGAGCAGCAGGGCCGGTGGCCGGTGCCGTGCGCAGAGCGCGCGGACCAGGTCGAGGACGGGGGACGGGACCGGATCCGTGTGCGTGTCGTGGTAGATCCCGTCGTGCTCCGTCCCACCCGCGACGTGCACGTACGCGATCCGCTCCAACGGCAACCGGTCGAGCAGCGCGACCGGATCGGTGCCCCGGTTGACCGCGTTGGCGTAGACATTGGCCACGTCGAGCAGGAGCAGCGCCCCGGTGCGGTCGAGGATCTCGGTGAGGAACTCGGCCTCGTCCAGTTCGTCGTCGGGCCAGTCGAAGAGCGCGGCGATCGGCTCCAGCGCGATCGGCACCGGCAGCTCGGCCTGCGCTCGGGCCACATTGGCGACCACGGCGTCGACCGCCGCCCGGCTGCGCGGCAGGGGCAGCAGATGTCCCGCCTCGACCCCGCCCGCGCGCACGAACGCGATGTGCTCGCTGACCAGTGGCGCCCCGACCAGCTCGGCGACCCGGGCCAGGTGCGTGACCCGCTCCGGGTCGACCGGCTCGGCGCCGCCGAGCGAGAGCTTCACCCCGTGGGGTACGACCGCGACGCCGCGCCCGGCCAGCTCGGCCAGTCCCTCGGGCACCGGGCCGGTGTCCGGCACGGTCTCCGCGACGACCTCGACGAACCGCAGCCCGGGCAGCTCGGCGATGAACCCGGAGATCTCCGGGCGCCACCCGATGCCCACTCCGTACGCCTGCGGGGTCATCCGCCACAGCCCCCTCCGCCGCCGCAGCCCCCTCCGCCACCGCAGGAGCTGCCGCCACCGCACGAGCTGCCGCTGGAGCTGGAACTGGTGCTGGTGCCGTGTCCCGCCGCGAGGTTGCGCTGCACCTCGGCCTCGGCGGCGAAGGCGGGGTCGAACGCCCAGAGCGAGGCGGTCCCGAAGAGCGCGACGCCCATCGCCGCGCCCGCCGCGCCATAGGTCGCGTAGGCGGGACGGCTGGCCGGCGACAGGTGCCGGTTCCTGACCCGCAGGTCGCGCAGCGCGGCCTTCGCCGCCCGGGTCTGTCGCGGCACGACGAACAGCAGCACCAGCGTCACGACGGTGACCGGGGCGAGCAGGAGCACGAGAAACAGCACCGGTTTGGCGCCGGCGATCCCGGCCGCGATCCGGAGCGCGCCGAGGGCGACCAGGCCGAGCATCAGAAGCGGCACCAGGCGCGCGGCGCGGCGCTGGTCCGCGGTGACAGCGAGGCCGGCGCGTTGGAGCGACTCACGCAGCTGCCCGAGCGCCGCAGCGACCCACGGATGGGTGGTGAGGCCCCGCGTGCGGACCCCTTGTCCGGCGGCGTTGTAGATCGCCTGCCCGAGTGGCGTGGTCCCGGCGGGCATCTGCGCGGTCACGGCGAGCGCCCCGCCCGACGCCGTGCCGATCGCGCCCGCGGCACGGAGCCCCCCGAGCGCGGTGTAAACGGCGAGCCGGTCGCCCCCGTTGAGGTAGGCCGCCTGCTCCGGGGTCAACTGCTCGGCGCGCACGTCACGCCCGCCGGCGAAGAGGAACACGCGGTGCAGCAGGGCGGCCACGGTCAGCGCGGCGGCCGCGACGAAGAAGATCAGTAGGAACGCCGGGCCCGAGATGCCCCACGTGTCACCTGGCGCGGCCAGCACAGTCATCGGAGTTGCTCCTGTCCGTTGAGGGGGACGGGGCCTCATTGTGGGACAGGGACGCCAGCTCGGCAAAGATCGTCGCGGCGCGGCCGTCGGGATCGCCGCGAAGATCAGCTTTTCGTGGGGCGGCGGCGCACCGCCTCCTCGACCAGGTCGAGGACCGGGCCGAGGTCGCCCGCCGGGCGGCCCATGGCGAGGTGCAGCACGAGGCCGTCGTAGGCGAGCTCCAGAAAGCGCGTCAGCACATCGAGGGGGATGTCCTCGCGCAGCACCCCGGCGTCGCGCTGGCGCATCAGTCGCTCCCGGGTCGCCTCCGCGATGGCCGCCGAGCGTTCCGCCCAGCGCTTCGCGAAGGCCGGATCGGTGCGGAGCCGCCGCGACACCTCCAGTTGCGTGCCGAGCCACCCCGTCGTGTCCGGGGACTTGGCGCGCTCGAGCAGGTCGCGCATCACCTGCACCAGACCGTTGCGCGCCACCGTCTCGACCATCGCGGCCGCGTCGTCCTCGGCGACGGCGAGGAAGAGAGAGTCCTTGTCGCGGAAGTGGTGGAAGATGGCCCCGCGGGACAGCCCGGTGGCGTCCTCCAAGCGGCGAACCGTCGCGCCCTCGTAGCCGTGCCGGGAGAAGCAGGCCCGCGCCGCCGCGAGAATCTCGTGGCGGCGCGCGTCGAGTTGATCCTGGCTTACCCGGGGCATGAGTCGATCGTGTCAGGTGGCGGCGGGCGATGCAATCCGTACGTACGGCTTGGTGAGTTGAGACCGCTAACATCCAGCTGTGTCCCCAGCTGATGACGCGTTCCCCGCCCAACCGCTGACCGTCGCCGCCGTGCAGGCCGAGCCGGTCCCCGGCGATGTGGCCGGCAACGCCGCGACCGCCGCCCGCCTCGTCCGCCAGGCCGCCGACGCGGGCGCCACCGTGGCCGTACTCCCGGAGCTCTTTCTGCCGGCCTACCATCCGCCGGCGCTGCGCGCGGACCCCGAGGGCACCCACCTCGCCGCCGACGAGGCCCGCCGGATCGACGACGCCCGGCTCGATCCGCTGCGCAGTGCGGCGCGCGAGCGCGGCGTGGTGATCGTGGTCGGTGCCGCGGTGCGACACCACGACGGCCGTCGGAGCTGCGCCTCGCTCGTCGTCGACCGGGCCGGCACGGTCACCGCCGGCTACGACAAGCAGCATCTGTGGGGGCCGGACGAGAACGAACTCTTCACGCCCGGCGAGCGCGGGGCGAGCCTGCTCGTCGACGGTTGGGTGCTGGGCCTGGGCGTCTGCTACGACGCCTGCTTCCCCGAGCATGGCCGCGCCGCCGCCGCCGCGGGCGCGCACGGCTACCTCTGCCCGAGCGGCTACATCGCCGGATCAGAGCACCGGCGCGACCTCTACTATGCGGCGCGCGCGCTCGACAACACCATGTACGTCGTCTTCGCCAACGCCGTCGGCGGCGAGTCGCCGTGGCGGTTCAACGGCGGCGCCGCGGTCTACGACCCCGAGGGACGCCCGCTCGGGCGCGGCCCCAACGAGGGGGAGTCGGTCGTGGTGGCCGTACTCGACCCGACGGAACTCGGCGCGACCCGGGCCGCGCACAGCATGCTCGCCGACCGCCTCGCCCACCAGGGAACGGCCCGAACCGCGCTGACGGGCTAATTTTTGTTAACACGACGGGTCTGTTGTGGCGAGGCGCCCGTCACGTAGGGTGCCCGAGTGCCGCTCCTGCTCCTCAATCTCGACAACACCCTTCTCGACCGGGTGGGGCCGTTTCGCGCTTGGGGAACGGATTTTCTGGCCACTATCGGTGCTCCACTCGATGACATTGAATGGCTACTCTCCGTAGATGCTGATGGTCTGACCGACCGGTGGGACGTGGCGGACGCGATCCGCGACCGCTACCGCCTGCGGATCTCGTCCATCGACCTCGTTGAGGCGCTGCACGACGGCGTCGTGGAGCACACCCGGCTCGACCCACTGGTCGCCTGCGCGTTGCGGATCGCGGGTGACGCCGGCTGGGTGCCGGTCGTGGTGAGCAACGGGGCGATCCGGCAGCAGGACGCGAAGATCCGTCGCACCGGCCTGGACCGCTACGTCGCCGACTGGGTCATCTCGGAGGAGGCGGGGGTCAGCAAGCCAAACCCACGCATCTTCGCGCTTGCCGCGGAGCGCGTCCGGATGCGGCTCAACGGCGCCTGGATCATCGGCGACAGCCCCGAGGCCGACATCGGTGGCGCGGCGGCGATGGGGCTGCCCAGCGTGTGGCTGCACCGTGGGCGCAGCTGGATGGAGTCGCGCTTCGCCCCGACGCGTACCAGCGAGGGTCTCATCCCCGCGATCGCCACGGTGCTCGCCGCCTGACTCACCGAAACCGCCCCGCCCGTCCCGTCCGGCCCTGCCGCGTTGATCATGGGGATACACGCGACCATTCGGACAGGTGGATGGCGCGTATGGCCATGATCAACGCGCGAATAGTCGGTTGACGGCCGGGCGCCGACGGGTGAGACTGCCCCACGACCACACCGGCATGGCCCGGTCGAGCGGAAGGAGGAAGCAATGGCTGCGTTTGTCGCTGGCTTCCCGCTGTCCTCTTCCACGCCGACCAGGGAGATCCCGCTGTGCGAGAGCACGACTCTGTTCCACCGGCGCGCCAGCGCCGCACCCGCGACTTCGACGACGACGAACCGCGATTCCTGAAGCGGTCCCACCGCCCGACGCCGGCCGCCTTCGACACCAACGCCGACACCGACGAGCCGGAGACCGGCGACCGCTGGTCCACCTGGGACGACGCGGAGCACGGACCGGAGCCGCATCCCGACTGGCTGGTGACCGAACTCGCCGCCGTCGACACCGAACTCGGCATGCTGAAGACCGGTAAAGAGGCCGACGTCCATCTGGTGCGCCGCGGGGTACCGGGGACCGACCGTTCCTGCCTGCTCGCCGCGAAGCGGTACCGCGACCCCGACCACCGGCTCTTCCACCGCGACGCCGGTTACCTCGAAGGGCGCCGGGTGCGCCGGTCGCGGGAAAACCGGGCCATGGCCGGGCGTACGGCCTTCGGGCGGCAGATGATCGCCGGTCAGTGGGCCGCCGCCGAGTTCGCCGCGCTCTCCCGGCTCTGGCAGGTCAGCGTGGAGGTGGGCAGTGTCGCGGTGCCCTACCCGGTGCAGCTGCGCGGCACCGAGCTGATGCTGCAGTTCGTCGGCGACGCCGAGGCCGGGCAGGCGGCGCCGCGGCTGGCGCAGCTCCGCCCGGAGGCCGCCGAGCTGCACCGTCTCTGGGGCCAACTCGTCGACGCGCTGGTGGTGCTGGCACGCGCCGGACTCGCCCACGGCGACCTGTCGCCGTACAACCTGCTGGTGCACCAGGGGCAGCTGGTCCTCATCGACCTACCGCAGGTCGTCGACGTGGTCGCCAACCCGCAGGGCCGTGATTTTCTCGCCCGCGACGTCCGGGTGGTGTCGACCTGGTTCGCCGCCCGGGGGCTGCCGGCGGAGCAGGCCGATCCGGTGACGCTCACCGACCGGCTGCTCGGGGAGGCGCGGGTGCGCTGACGGCCCTACTGGAGGTAGCCCTCGACCTGCGGCTTGCTGTGCGGCTGGACGCGGTCCGGATCGTCACCCGACTGCCGGGCCGCGCGCCGGCGGCGCAGCAGGTCCCAGCACTGGTCGAGGGACTCCTCCAGCTCGCGCAGCCGGGCCTGCTCCTCCTCCGACGAAACCTCACCGGCGGTCAGCTGCCCCCGCAGGCGGTGCTCCTCGTCGACCAGCTCGTGGATCCGCCCCAGAACAGTCGCATCGTCCATGGTCCGAGCCTGACACAGCGCCGCTCCGGCTGCCCCGCTTCCGCCGGCGGTGGGGGATACGGCGAAGGGCCCGGTGCCGCCGCATAGCGGGGAACCGGGCCCTTCGTTACTCGATCAGCTCTCCAGCATCTTGCGGAGCACGTACTGCAGGATGCCGCCGTGCCGGTAGTAGTCGGCCTCGCCCGGCGTGTCGATCCGGACGACCGCGTCGAACTCGATACCGGTGTCCGTGGTGACCTTCACCGTGCGCGGGGTCGCACCCTCGTTGAGCGCCTCCACCCCCGTGACGGTGAACGTCTCGGTGCCGGTGAGCCCGAGCGACTCGGCGTTCTGCTCCTTCGGGAACTGCAGGGGCAGCACGCCCATGCCGATCAGGTTGGAGCGGTGGATCCGCTCGTACGACTCGGCGATCACCGCGCGTACACCGAGCAGCATGGTGCCCTTCGCCGCCCAGTCACGCGACGAACCCGAGCCGTACTCGGCGCCGGCGAGGATCACCAGCGGCACGCCGGCCTCGGCGTAGGCCTCCGAGGCTTCGTAGATGCTGGTCTGCTCGCCCGTGAGGTGGTTGACCGTGAAGCCGCCCTCGACGCCGGGCACCAGCTGGTTGCGGAGCCGGATGTTGGCGAAGGTGCCGCGGATCATCACCTCGTGGTTGCCGCGTCGCGAGCCGTACGAGTTGAACTCGTGCCGCGGCACGCCGTGGTCGGCGAGGTAGCGGCCGGCGGGGGAGTCGGCCTTGATGGAGCCGGCCGGCGAGATGTGGTCGGTGGTCACCGAGTCACCCAGCTTGGCCAGCACCCGCGCGCCCGAGATGTCGGTGACCGGCCGCGGGTCGCGCGCCATGCCCTCGAAGTACGGGGGCTTGCGCACGTACGTCGAGTCGTTCGCCCAGGCGAACGTGTCGCCCGTCGGGGTGGGCAGCGACTGCCAGCGCTCGTCACCGGCGAAGACGTCGGCGTAGGCCTGCCCGAAGCCGGTGGCGCTGAGCGCGTTCGTCAGCACCTCCTCGATCTCCGCGGAGTTCGGCCAGATGTCGCGCAGGAACACCTCTTCGCCGTCCGAGCCCGTGCCGAGCGACTCGTTGGCGAGGTCGATGTCCATCGTGCCGGCGAGGGCGTACGCCACCACCAGCGGCGGCGACGCCAGGTAGTTCATCTTGACGTCGGGGTTGATCCGGCCTTCGAAGTTGCGGTTGCCGGAGAGCACCGAGACGACCGACAGGTCGTGTTCGTTGACCGCGGCGGAGACCACCTCGGGCAGCGGACCCGAGTTGCCGATGCAGGTGGTGCAGCCGTAGCCGACCAGGTTGAAGCCGAGCTTCTCGAGGTAGGGCGTGAGGCCGGCCCGCTCGTAGTAGTCCATGACGACCTTGGAGCCGGGCGCGAGCGTGGTCTTCACCCACGGCTTGCGGTTCAGGCCCCGCTGGACGGCGTTGCGGGCGAGCAGCGCCGCGCCGAGCATGACGTGCGGGTTGGAGGTGTTGGTGCAGGAGGTGATCGCGGCGATCACCACGGCGCCGTGGTCGAGCTCGTACTCCGTGCCGTCCTCGCCGGTGACCCGGACCCGCTTGACGGGCCGGCCGCCGCCGCCCTGACCGGCGCTGACCAGGTCGTGCGGCTGGTCGCCGGGGTCGTTGGCGGAGTCGGCCGCGGGCGGGTCGCTGGCCGGGAAGGACTCGGCGCTCGACTCGTCGGCGCGGCCGGCCACCCCGTACGGCGGGTTGGTGGCGACGCCACCCTCCCCGTCGGAGGAGCTGCCGGTCTGGTCGTCGGCGACGTAGTCCTTGAGCGCGGAGCGGAACATCGTCTTGGCGTTGCCGAGCGGCACCCGGTCCTGCGGACGCTTCGGGCCGGCCAGGGAGGGCTCGATCGTCGACAGGTCGAGTTCGAGCCGCTCGGAGTAGTTGGGCTCGCGGGCCGGGTCGTGCCAGAGGCCCTGCTCCTTGGCGTACGCCTCGACGAGCGCGACCTGCTGCCCGTCGCGCCCGGTGAGGCGCAGGTACTTGATGGTCTCGTCGTCGATCGGGAAGATCGCGACGGTGGATCCGTACTCCGGGGACATGTTGCCGATGGTGGCCCGGTTGGCCAGCGGTACGGCGGCCACGCCGGGGCCGTAGAACTCGACGAACTTGCCGACCACGCCGTGCTTGCGCAGCATCTCGGTGATGGTCAGGACCAGGTCGGTGGCGGTGGTGCCGGCCGGCATCTCGCCGGAGAGCTTGAAGCCGACGACGCGGGGGATGAGCATGCTGACGGGCTGGCCGAGCATCGCGGCCTCGGCCTCGATGCCGCCGACGCCCCAGCCGAGCACGCCCAGGCCGTTGACCATGGTGGTGTGCGAGTCGGTGCCGACGACGGTGTCGGGGTAGGCCTGGCCGTTGCGCTCCATGATCGTGCGGGCCAGGTATTCGATGTTGACCTGGTGCACGATGCCGGTGCCCGGCGGCACGACCTTGAACTCGTTGAACGCGCTCTGACCCCAGCGCAGGAACTGGTAGCGCTCCTTGTTGCGCTCGTACTCCAGCTCCACGTTGCGCTCGAAGGCGTCGGCACGGCCGAAGAGGTCGGCGATGACCGAGTGGTCGATGACCAGCTCGGCCGGAGCGAGCGGGTTGACCTTGGTGGCATCGCCGCCGAGGTCGCGCACCGCCTCACGCATGGTGGCCAGGTCCACCACGCAGGGCACGCCGGTGAAGTCCTGCATCAGCACCCGGGCCGGGGTGAACTGGATCTCCACGCTCGGGTCCGCGGTGGGATCCCATGCGCCGAGGGCCCGGATGTGGTCGGCGGTGATGTTCGCGCCGTCCTCGGTGCGCAGCAAGTTCTCCAGCAGGATCTTCAGGCTGTACGGCAGGCGTTCCTGACCGTCGACCTTGCTGATCTTGAAAATCTCGTAGCTCGCGTCGTTGACGCGGAGCTGGCTCTTCGCACCGAAGGTGTCGAGGCTCGCCACGTCGTACTCCTTCACACCAGCGACCGTGAATAGTCGGTGAGCAGTCTTTCGTACCGGTTACCGCGCGTCGCGTCTTAGGTAAGACTTACCGCCCATTGTCATGCTCCAACAAAACCGTACGTCCGTCTTGTTATGAGCGCAACCCCGTGCCAGGCTCTGGGACGAGGAGGTGCACCCATGATCCATCACGTTCAGCTCGCCTGCCCGCGCCACTCCGAGGACGCCCTGCGAACCTTCTACGCCGGCGTGCTCGGGATGACCGAAAAGAGTCCCGCCCGGTGACCTGGGGCAACGACGAGCTGCCGGGCATGCGCCGCTTCCACACGGAGGACGTGCACGGCAACCGGCTGGAGTTTCTCGCTCAGCTCGACTAGTCGGCGGCGGGCGTCTCCGCGATCCGCTCGCGCAGGCGCGTGCGGATCTCCTCGGGGGTGTACGCCCGGCGTCGCCGTTCCGCCCGCGCGATGACCACCCCGGTCGCCGCGACACCAACGAAACCGGCCAGCCCGAGTACCTTCCACCAGCGCATCTGCCTATGGTAGACCGGTGACTGGCGATCGTGGACACGTGATCAGCCTCGATGAGGCCATTGATCTGACGCGCACCGGCGACGTCTGGGTCTTCCGTGGACACAGTGTTCCGGACCGCGCCATCCAATTCACCACCAACAGCCCGGTGAACCACGTCGGCATGGCGGTGGTCATCGACGACATGCCCCCGCTGATGTGGCACGCCGAACTCGGCCGCTCCCTGCCCGACCTCTGGTCCGGCACCAACCAACGCGGTGTCCAACTGCACGACCTGCGCTCGGCCGTCCTCGTCTGGGCCCACCGGTACGGCCAGCGCGCCTGGCTGCGCCAGCTCGATCCGCCGGTCACCCGGGAGATGGAGAACGCGGCGCTGCGCACCATCGCCCGCCTGGACGGCACCCCGTTCCCGTCGACCGCCCAGCTCGCCTGGCGGTGGCTGCGGGGGCGTGTGCCGACGATCGGACACGGTGGACGGGACACCGCCCTGGAGACGGCGTACTGCGCCGAGGTCGTCGCGGTGACGTACGAGGCGATGGGGCTGCTCCCGGCGGGGCGTCGTCCCAACTGGTACGACCCCGGCCGGTTCTGGAGCGGCGACGACCTGGACCTGCCGGAGGGGGTCCGGCTCGGCAGCGAGATCGCGGTGGAGATCCCCGAGGATGCCGGCGCCGCACGCTAGGAGGTTTGCCGTCACGGCGAGCCGGAAACTGTGCCGCCGTGAACGCCTCGACGGATCTAGAGACGCTGAGCGACTTCTTCGACGGGTACGGCGCCGCGCTGACCGCCGGTGACCTGCCCGCCATCACCGGCTGCTACGCGCTGCCCGGGATGGTGGTCGCCGACGGGTACAGCTTCTCGTTCGCCTCGCCGGCCGCCGTGGCGCTCTCGTTCATCGGGGCCGCCCCCGGCTACCAGGACCTGGAGCTGGTCGCCGCGCACGCCCGGATCGAGGACGTGCAGCTGCTGTCGACCGCGCTCACGATGGTTTCGGTCGAGTGGGAATACCTGGACAGCCAGGGGCGGGCGGTCGAGGGCGAGCGCTTCCGCTACCTGCTCCGGATGACGGGGAGCGGGCCGGCGATCTGCACGGTCATCCACACCCGCTGACCTTCGTCCCGCCCGGCGGCTAGACCCGGAGCACGTCGTCGATGAACGCGCTCAGCCGGCTGTGCAGCCCGGCGCTTCTCTCCTCGATCGCGAGTCCCTGATCGGGTTGCGGCACTCCCGGCTTTTTCGTGCGGATGTTCTGCGAGCACGCGAGGTCCGCGCAGATGTACGTGCCGACGCTGTTGCCATTGCGTCCGAGTGGTCCCGTCAGCTTCGCGGTGAACATCGATATGGTGTCCGCCGGATGCACGGTCCGGCAGAGTAGGCACATCGCGCTCCGCCTGCGGGACATCGCCGAGTCGGCGGCGCGCAGCGCGATGCCCACCGGCTTGCCGTCCCTGCGCTGCACGATGTAGCCGCGCAGCGGTGCCTTCGCGTCGCGCCAGCCGAGGAATTCCCGGCTCTTCCAATCGAGCAGATCCAGGTCTTTCGGAAGCGTCATGTTCGAGGCTTCGCCGCGCGAACAGTTGACCATCGAGCGTCGAATCTCTTGTTCAGTTATCCGTTCCATCAGGCGTCTACTTCCACAGGGCTTATCGAGGCACGACCCGCGGGATGCTATGCCGGTCGCCGGCCCGGGCGCGCGTGAATATCGCGACGATCGCCCGGAGTTGCGCAAGATGATGCGAGGGTTACGACTTTGTTTGCAAGGTATTGCAGAACGCTTCCGCAAGGGCTAGCGTGCGGGCCAGCTAGCGACCAGAGGAAAGGCCGTCGATGGAAGCCTCCCCCCGCTCCCGCACCCCCCTGCTCGCGGTCATCGCGCTGCTCGCCCTCACGCTGATCGGGGTTCCGGTCGCGGTACGGCAGCTCGACGGCGACCCCGTGCCGGCCTCGCTCGCCGCGTCCGGCACTCCACAGTGGGAGGATGAACCGTCGGCCATCAGCCTGGCCAGCGCCGCCACCGGGAGCAAGGGGCGCAGCGAACAGTTCTACTTCGTGCTGCCCGACCGCTTCGCGAACGGCGACCCGGGCAACGATCGCGGCGCGCTGACCGGAGACCCGCTGCGGACCGGCCACAACCCGGCCGACAAGGGCTTCTACCACGGCGGTGACCTCAAGGGGGTCATGGACCGACTCGACTACATCCAGGGGCTCGGCACCACGGCGATCTGGCTCGCCCCGGTCTTCAAGAACCGCCCCGTGCAGGGCAGCGGCAGCGATGTCTCGGCCGGCTACCACGGCTACTGGATCACCGACTTCACCCAGGTCGACCCGCACTTCGGCACCAAAGAGGAGCTCAAGAAGCTGGTGAAGCTCGCGCACCAGCGGGGCATCAAGATCTACCTCGACGTGATCACGAACCACACGGCGGACGTGATCCGGTACGCCGAGGACCAGTACTCCTACGTGGACAAGGCGTCGAAGCCCTACCGCGACGCGCAGGGGCGGCCGTTCGAGGACCGCAACTACGCCGACGGCAGCCGGGCGTTCCCGAAGGTCAACGCGAAGTCCTTCCCGTACACCCCGGTCTTCGCGAACCCGGCCGACGCGAACGTCAAGGTCCCGGCATGGCTCAACGACCCGACCATGTACCACAACCGCGGTGACTCCACCTTCGCCGGCGAGAACAGCGAGTACGGCGACTTCTTCGGCCTCGACGACCTCTGGACCGAGCGGCCCGAGGTGGTCAAGGGCATGACGAAGATCTTTTCCGACTGGATCGCCGCCACCGGCGTGGACGGCTACCGCATCGACACGGTCAAGCACGCCAACCTCGACTTCTGGCCGCAGTTCAGCCGCGGCGTCGGGCAGGCCGCGCGCAGGGCCGGCAAGAACGACTTCTTCATGTTCGGCGAGGTCTACAGCGGCGACCCCGAGTTCACCTCCACCTACGTCCGACAGGGCGAGCTCCCCGCCACCCTCGACTTCCCGTTCCAGGAGGCGGCGCGCGGCTACGTCGCGGCGGGTGGCTCCGCGAAGGCGCTCGCCGACCTCTACGCCCGCGACGACCTCTACACCGCCCGGGACACCGACGCCGGTCGGCTCCCCACCTTCCTCGGCAACCACGACATGGGCCGGATCGGCTCCTTCATCGCCGGTGGCGGCACCGACCCGGCGAGTCACCTGCGCCGCGACGTCCTCGCCCACGAGCTGATGTTCCTGACCCGGGGCCAGCCCGTCGTCTACTCCGGCGACGAGCAGGGCTTCACGGGAGCCGGCGGCGACCGGGACGCGCGACAGGACATGTTCGCCTCGAAGGTCCCCGATTATCTCGACGACGACCTGCTCGGCACCGACCGCACCCACGCCGCGGACCAGTTCGACCCGACGCACCCGCTCTACCGGTCGATCGGCGAGCTCGGCGCGCTGCGCCAGACGCACCCCGCGCTGCGCGACGGTGTCCAGGTGACCCGGCACGCCGCGAACGGCCCCGGCGTCTTCGCCTTCTCCCGGATCGATCCGCGCGACCGGGTCGAGTACGTCGTAGCGGTCAACAACGCCACCACCGCCCAGAGCGTCACCGTCGACACCTGGTCGGCCGGCTCCGCCTTCCGCGGCATCTACGGCGGCTCCACCGCCACGTCCGCCGCCGCCGACGGCAAGCTCGCGCTCACCGTGCCGGCGCTGTCGGCCGTCGTCTACCGGGCCGGCACCAAGATCCCCCAGCCGACCGCCGCGCCGACGATCCGGATCACCCAGCCCGCCCCGGGCGCCCCGGTCGCCACCCGCGCCGAGGTCGTCGCCGACGTGGCGGGCGACCCGCTCTCGACCGTCACCGTCGCCGCCCGGGTCGGCACCGGCGCCTGGACCCTGCTCGGCACGGCCGACCGGGCACCCTATCGGGTGTTCCACGACCTGACCGGCTTGTCGGCGGGCACGCCGATCGAGTACAAGGCGGTGGTGCGCGACAGTAAGGGACGGACCGCGACGGCGAAATCGGGCGCGACGGTGGGTACCCCGCCGCAGGGCGCCGCGCGCGACTGGCTGGTCGTGCACTACCAGCGCGGCGACCCGGCGTACGACGACTGGGGGCTCTACACCTGGGGCGACATCGACCCCGCCTACCAGACCACCTTCCCGGCGGGGCAGCCGTTCGCCGGTGAGGACGCCTACGGGCGCTTCGCCTGGGTGAAGCTCAAGCCGGGCGCGAAGTCCGCCAGTTTCCTCGTGGTCGACAAGACCGGCGCGAAGGACGTCGCGGTCGACCGGACGGTCGACGTGACGAAGACCGGCGAGGTCTGGCTCAAGCAGGGAGATCCGGCGGTCTATCCGACCCGGGAGACGGCCACCGGGCAGCCCGCGCCGCCGGTCGACGCGAGCACCGCGGTGCTGCACTACCGGCGCGCCGACGGCGACTACACGGGCTGGGGCCTGCACGTCTGGGACGGCGCGGCGAACCCCACCGAATGGTCCGCGCCGCTCGCACCGGCCACCCGCGACGCCTTCGGCGTCACCTTCCGGGTGCCGCTGGCGGCCGGGGCCACCGGTCTCAACTACATCCTGCACAAGGGCGACACCAAGGATCTGCCGGACGACCAGCGGCTCGACTTCGCCACCGCCGGCCGGGAGGCGTGGCTGCTTGCCGCGACCCCCGGACGGCTGCTGCCGGTCACCGCGACCGCCGGCGGTGACCTCGACATCGCGAAGCAGCGGGCGCACTGGATCGACCGCGCGACGGTGGCCTGGCAGACCGGCCCGACCGACGGCAAGCGGTACGACCTGGTCTGGGCGCCGGCCGGCGGGCTCACCGTCGCCGACGGCAAGCTCACCGGCACGTACTCCTCGATCCGGCTCACGGCGCAGCGCAACGGGCTCACCGAGACGCAGCGCGCGGCCTTCCCGCACCTGTGGCGCTACGGCACGCTCACCATCGACCGCCGCGACCTCGCCACGGTGAAGGACGCGCTACGTGGCCAGGTGCTGGTCACCGAACGCGACGACGAGGGCAGCCTGCTCGCCGCCACCGGTGTGCAGCTCCCCGGCGCGCTCGACGACGTCTACGCCGGCGCGGCGGCCACGCGGCTCGGGCCGACCTTCACCGACGGCCGACCGAGACTCGCCGTCTGGGCGCCGACCGCGCGCGCGGTCAGCCTGCAGCTCTTCGACAGCCCGACGGCCGCCCCCACGAGCGTCGCGATGCGCCGCGACGACGCGACCGGCGTCTGGTCGGTGAGCGGAGCGAAGTCGTGGCGCGGGAAGTACTACCGCTACCAGGTCGAGGCGTGGCAGCCCGCGGCGCAGAAGATGGTCACCGCGGCCGTCACCGACCCGTACTCACTCGCCCTGGCCGCGGACTCCACGCACAGCCAGATCGTCGATCTGACCGATCCGGCGCTCGCCCCGGCGGGCTGGTCGGCGCTGCGCAAGCCGGCGGCGGTGCCCGCCGCGCGTACCCAGATCCAGGAGCTCTCGGTCCGCGACTTCTCCATCGCCGACACGACCGTGCCGGCGCAGCAGCGCGGCACCTACCTGGCGTTCACCGACGCCGGGACCGCCGGCATGCGGCACCTGACGTCGCTGGCCGGCGCCGGGGTCACCCACCTGCACCTGCTGCCGGTGTTCGACTTCGCCACGATCCCGGAACGCCGGGCCGACCAGGCGCAGCCCGGCTGCGACCTGGCCGCGCTCCCGCCGGACTCCGACAAGCAGCAGGCCTGCGTCACCGCCGTCGCGGACTCCGACGGCTACAACTGGGGGTACGACCCGCTGCACTACACCGTGCCCGAGGGCGGGTACGCGGTCGACCCGGCCGGCGCCGCCCGCACCACCGAGTTCCGGCAGATGGTGGCCGGCGTCAACAAGGCTGGACTGCGGGTGGTGATGGACGTGGTCTACAACCACACCTCCGCCGCCGGCGCCGACCCCAAGTCCGTGCTCGACCAGATCGTGCCCGGCTACTACCACCGGCTCCTCGACGACGGCACCGTCGCCACCTCGACCTGCTGCGCCAACACCGCCCCGGAACACGCGATGATGGGCAAGCTGGTGGTTGACTCGCTGGTGACATGGGCGAAGGCGTACAAGGTCGACGGGTTCCGCTTCGACCTGATGGGGCACCACCCGAAGGCCAACATCGTCGAGGTCCGCAAGGCGCTCGACAAGCTGACGGTCAAGCGCGACGGCGTCGACGGGAAGTCGATCCTGCTCTACGGCGAGGGCTGGGACTTCGGCGAGGTCGCCGGCAACGCCCGCTTCGAGCAGGCCACCCAGGCCAACATGGCCGGCACCGGGATCGGCACCTTCAACGACCGGCTCCGCGACGCCGTACGCGGCGGTGGCCCCTTCGACGCCAACCCGCGCCAGCAGGGTTTCGCCTCCGGCCTGCTCACCGACCCGAACGGTGACGTCGTCAACGGCGACGCGGCCACCCAACGGGCCCGGCTGCTGCACCAGCACGACCAGATCAAGGTGGGGCTGACCGGCAACCTGGCCGGCTACCGCTTCACCGACTCGTCCGGCGCTTCGGTCACGGGTGCGCAGGTCGACTACAACGGCTCGCCCGCCGGATACACCGCCGCGCCGGGGGAGGCGGTCACCTACGTCGACGCGCACGACAACGAGATCCTCTACGACGCGCTCGCGTACAAGCTCCCCACGTCGACCTCCGTCACCGACCGGGCCCGGATGCAGGTGCTCGCCCTCTCCACCGTCCTCATGGGGCAGGGGACAGGCTTCGTGACCGCGGGCTCGGAGCGGCTGCGCTCCAAGTCGCTGGACCGCAACTCGTTCAACTCCGGTGACTGGTTCAACCAGATCCGCTGGGACTGCAAGGCCGGTAACGGCTTCGGCGCCGGGCTACCGCCGGCCGCCGACAACCAGGAGAAATGGCCGTACGCGAAGCCGCTGCTCGCCAATCCGGCGCTCGTGCCGGACTGCGCGGCGATCAACCTGACCGATGCCCGTTACGCCGAGCTGCTGCGGATCCGTGCCTCGTCGCCGGTCTTCGGCCTCGGCACCGCGGCGGAGGTGCAGCAGCGGGTCTCCTTCCCGCTCTCGGGCGCGGGGGAGACGCCCGGCGTGCTCACCATGCGGCTCGACGGCGCCGGCCTGGACAAGCAGTGGAAGTCGGTGACGGTGGTCTTCAACGCCACGCCGTCGACGGCGACCCAGACGGTGAGCGGGCTGCGCGGCGCGAATGTGGCGCTGCACCCGGTGCTGGCGCAGTCAGCCGACCCGCTGCTGCGTACGGCCGGGTTCGACGGCGCGACCGGCACCCTCACCGTGCCGGCACGGAGCGTGGCGGTCTTCGTACAGAAGTAACGCGACGGACGGTCCGGCGCTGCCCCCAGAGGGCAGCGCCGGAAGCACGTCCCGGTTCGGTCAGCGGCGCTCCTTCAGCTTCACCTGGCCCCTGATCTCGCCGTTCGGATACTGCTCCGTGTGCACGTTCACGTACGCCACGCCGTCTTTGATCGCCTCGACGAGCTTTTCGAACTCGCCGGGATTGATCCCCTGCGCCTCGGGACCGATCACGCGCTCCGGCGTGAGAACTCCGTTGACCTCGCCGTCGCCCGGCGGACACTCCGGCACATCGGCCGAGGCGCTGTTCGCGTTGCCGCCGTTCGAGCAGAGGAAGGCGATGATCCCGCCGCTCTGCGCCTTGCCTCCGAAGTGGATGTGCGCCGCCGCCACGTCGGTTGGGAGATCTTCGTAGCTGAGCTTGTACTCGATTTCCTCTTTCTCCTCGTTGATCTTCGCCCAGAACTTGCCCTCCCCGGGAGTCGCGATGACCAGCGGGTCTTCCTGGCTCCCGCTGAGCGCCGCCTTCGCCTTCTGGATGCGGTGCTCGCCTTTTTCGTCGGTCTGGTCGTTGACCATGCCCCGATCGACCGGTGCCTCGTCCGCCATCGCGACGCTCGGAGCCCCCAGGACCACACCCGCCAGCGCGCCGCTCATCGCGATCGCCAGTGCCCGTAGCCCTTGCTGCTTCGTCATAATCGTTACGCCCCTTTCGCCCCACGACACGTGCTATTCAATCGGCTCCCGCGCCGGGACATCGCGTTCGCTTCGGCAAGTCGGCCGAAACATGCTCGTGTCCGTCCCGCTGGCGTGGAAAGGCCCGAGGCTGGCTGGCGGGCGTTCGTCGTACGGCCGATTCTGTTGCCCCACAAGGTCTTTCTCGCGCGATGCGCTGCGCGGGCTCCCCTCGCCGCCCGTGTTGATCGCGCGTTGTTCGCCCGGCGTGTCCGCGCGGTACCGGGTGCCGGGGCAGACTGGGCACATGACCGGTCTGCTCGTCCGCCTCGGTGTCCCGCTACCCGTCATCGCCGCGCCGATGGCCGGCGGACCGTCGACCGCGATGCTGGTCGCCGCCGTCGGCGAGGCAGGTGGGTTGGGCTTTCTCGCCGCCGGCTACCGCACCGCCGACCAGCTCCGTGCCCAGATCACCCAGGTGCGCACACTCACCGATCGGCCCTTCGGGGTCAACCTCTTCGTCCCGGGCGACCCGTCGGTCGACCGCCCTGCCCTCGACGCGTACGCCCCCGCCCTGGAACCGGTCGCGACGCGGCTCGGCGTCGCCCTCGGCGAGCCGCACTGGGAGGATGACGAGTACGCCGCGAAGCTGGAGCTGCTGGTCGCGGAGCGAGTGCCGCTGATCAGCTTCACCTTCGGCTGCCCCTCGACGGCGGACGTCGAGCGGCTGCGGGAGGTCGACACCGTGGTCGCGGTGACGGTGACGAGTCCCGCCGAGGCGGTGCAGGCGCAACGGGCCGGAGCCGACGCGCTGGTCGTGCAGGGCGCCGAGGCGGGCGGCCACCAGGGCAGCTTCCACGACGATCCGGACGTGCCGCTCGGTGCTGCCGCCCGGCCGTTGGCGACGCTGCTCGCCGAGCTCGCGCCGGCCGTACCGCTGCCGTTGATCGCTGCCGGCGGGCTGATGACCCGCGACGACATCGCGGCGGTGCTCGCCGCCGGGGCGGTGGCAGCGCAGCTCGGCACGGCGTTCCTCTGCTGCCCGGAGGCCGGCACCAGCGAGACCCATCGCCGCGCGCTGCTCGACCCGCGGTTCTCGGTGACCGCGTTCACCCGGGCGTTCACCGGGCGCACCGCCCGCAGCCTGGTCAACGGGTTCCTGCGCTCGCACACCGCCGGCGCGCCGGCGGCGTACCCGTGGGTGCACCACCTGACCCGGCCGCTGCGTGTCGCGGCGGCCGCGCGGGGTGACGCCGACGCGCTGCACCTCTGGGCGGGGGAGGGGTGGCAGGCGATCCGACCGATGCCGGCCGCCGAGCTGGTCACCACCCTCGGCGCGGAGCTTGCCTGACCGGCGTCGCTTCCCGCCCGCCAGCGGCCGCGCTCGTAGATGACCAAGGACGAAGCCCCCCGGACGCGCCCTCGGGGAGGGCTGGTGGACAAGCGGTACGCGATCCTCGCCGGGGCCGGCATCATCCACGCGTGACATTCACTGACGATGCGTTTAGCCTGCCCTCCTTGTGAGCCGACTCGTGGAGACTTTCGTCCCTGCACGGCTCGGCGTCAGTTACCGCCGGCTGCTGGCATCGTCCTGGGCGTCCAATCTCGGCGACGGCATCGCCATCGCCGCCGGTCCCTTGCTGGTGGCCTCGTTGACCGACAACGCCTTCCTGATCGCGCTCGCCGCTCTGCTGCGCTGGGCGCCACCCCTCGTGTTCGGCCTGTATGCCGGCGTCCTCTCCGACCGTCTCGACCGTCGTCTCATCGTGATCGCCGCAAACGTGGCCCGCGCCGTGGTGCTGGGCGTCCTGGTCGTCACGATGCTCACCGGCAACGTTTCGATCATCTCGGCGCTCGTGGCGCTGGGGCTGCTCGCGACCGCCGAGGTTTTCGCCGACAACGCCGCCGCGACGCTCGCGCCGATGCTCGTCGCGCGCGACGATCTCGCCATCGCGAACGCCCGGTTGCAGACCGGCTTCATCACGCTCAACCAGTTGATCGGGCCGCCGATCGGCGCGGCCCTCTTCGCAGCGGGCACCGCCTGGCCATTCCTGACCGAGGCCATCCTCGTCACCCTGGGCGTGATGCTGGCGTCACGGATCGTCCTACCCCGGCACGGCCGCGACCCGGACAGCACGAGCAACCTCCGGCGGGACATCGCGGAAGGTTTCCGGTGGACGCTGCACCACCCAGCGGTGCGCACCCTGGTCCTGACCATCCTCATCTTCAACGTCACCTTCGGAGCGGCCTGGTCGGTCCTGGTCCTCTACGCCAGCGAGCGGCTCGGCATGGGCGCGGTCGGCTTCGGCCTGCTCACCACCGCCTCCGCGGTTGGCGGTCTGCTCGGCACGGCCCTCTACGGATGGATCACCCGGCGGGTAAGCCTCGGCAACGTGATGCGCGTCGGGCTCGTGATCGAAACGCTCACCCACCTCGCCCTGGCCGTGACGACCTCACCGTGGATCGCATCGCTGACCTTCTTTGTCTTCGGCGCCCACGCCTTCATCTGGGGCACCACGTCGATGACCGTAAGGCAGCGGGCCGTGCCCTCCGGGTTGCAGGGGCGGGTCGGCAGCGTGAACGCGATCGCCGTCTACGGTGGTCTCGTCGCGGGCTCAGCCATCGGTGGCGCGCTCGCCACGCGTCTCGGCGTGACCGCGCCGTTCTGGTTCGCCTTCGCCGGGTCAGCGCTCTTCGTCGTCCTGCTCTGGCGGGAGTTGACCCGGATCGCCCATCAAGACGAGGAGCCGGCGCCGGCAACCACGGTTCGTGAGGTGGGTGCGTGAAACGCGGTCGCGGCGGATCGACCCGACGTTTCCCCGCCGATCCATCTGACTGTCCGGGGCGGGCTGCCGTACGGGCCGACGAGCGACGACCTACGTCAGATGTCCCGGTCGGACCCTCCGGATCGCATCAGGCGTACCGGGTCTGACGCCCGGGGAAACGCGGCGGTGATCTGTCTACCGTGATCTGGCGCACACAGCGCGTACGCGGTCCTGCGGCCGCTGCGCCGTGCGCCAGCGACCACACACCGAGAGGGAGGTCCCGCGTCCATGGCAGACAACCGCGGCGTCACGTACCAGGGTCCCGGTCGGGTCGAGGTCACCGACCTCGACTACCCGGGGCTCGTCCTGCGCGATGGTCCGGGGGTGCACCCGGCGAACGTGGGCCGGGAGTGCCCGCACGGGGTGATCCTGAAGGTCGTCACGACGAACATCTGCGGCAGCGACCAGCACATGGTCCGTGGCCGCACCACCGCCCCGCACGGGCTGGTACTCGGCCACGAGATCACCGGTGAGGTCGTGGAGACCGGTCCCGGCGTCGAGTTCATCAAGGTCGGCGACATCTGCTCGGTGCCGTTCAACATCGCCTGCGGGCGGTGCCGGAACTGCAAGGAGGGCAAGACCGGCATCTGCCTCAACGTGAACCCCGACCGGCCCGGGTCGGCCTACGGCTACGTCGACATGGGCGGCTGGGTCGGCGGCCAGGCGGAGTACGTGATGGTCCCGTACGCCGACTGGAACCTGCTGCGCTTCCCGGACCGGGACCAGGCCCTCGCGAAGATCCTCGACCTGACCATGCTCTCGGACATCTTCCCGACCGGCTACCACGGTGCGGTCACCGCCGGTGTCCGACCGGGCTCGACGGTCTACATCGCCGGTGCCGGTCCGGTCGGACTCGCGGCCGCGGTCTCCGCGCAACTGCTGGGCGCGGCCGTGGTCATCGTCGCTGACCTCAACGCCGATCGGCTGGCCCAGGCCCGCTCCTTCGGCTGCGAGACCGTCGACGTGTCCCAGGGCGACCCGCAGGACCAGATCGCGCATATCCTCGGCGTGCCCGAGGTCGACGCCGCCGTCGACGCCGTCGGCTTCGAGGCGCGCGGCCACGGTGCCGGTGCGGCGCAGGAGGCGCCGGCCACGGTACTGAACTCGCTGATGACGGTGACCGCCGCCGGCGGGTCCATCGGCATCCCCGGCCTGTACGTGACCGGCGACCCGGGCGGTGTGGACGAATCCGCCAAGGTCGGATCGCTGTCGCTGAGCCTGGGTACGGGCTGGGCCAAGTCGCTGTCGTTCACCACCGGTCAGTGCCCGGTCATGCGTTACCACTACGGCCTGATGCAGGCGATCCTGCGCGACAAGGTGCAGATCGCGAAGGCCGTCAACGCCACCGCGATCAGCCTGGACGACGCCCCGACGGGCTACGCCGAGTTCGACTCCGGCGTCGCCCGCAAGTACGTCATCGACCCGCACGGTATGACGGGAGCTATCCGATGAACCCGACCGTGGTCCTCGTACACGGTGCCTGGCACGGCTCCTGGTGCTGGGGCGAGCTGATCCCTGCCCTGGAGGCGCACGGGCTGCCCGTCGCCACCGTGGACCTGCCCAGCTCCGGTCCGGACGTGACCGCGCTCGGTGACCTGGACGCCGACGTGGCCGCGCTGACCGCCGTGCTCGACGCCGTCGGTGGCCCGAAGATCCTGTTGGGACACTCCTACGGCGGACTGCCGGTGACCCAGGCCGCCGCCGGGCGTCAGGACGTGGTCCACCTGGTGTACGTCTGCGCTTTCATGCTCGACGCCGGGGTGAGCCTCATCGAGGCGGCCGGTGGGGAACCGCCGTCGTGGTGGCGGCCGTCCGAGGACGGCACCTGGATGACGGCGGACCGGCCGGAGGAGGTCTTCTACAGCGACTGTGACCCGGCGGTGGCCGCCGCGGCGGTGCCCCAGCTGCAGCCGCAGTCGCTGAGCTCGTGCCGGCAGCCGCTGTCGGCGGCGGCGTGGGAGACGATCCCCTCGACGTACGTGGTCGCCGACCGTGACCCGGAGCTTCCGCAGTTCGTGCAGGAGGGGATGGCGACCGGTCGGGCTACCCGCGTGGTGCACATCGATGCCGGGCACTCGCCGTTCCTGTCCCGCCCAGGTGAGCTGGCCGCGATCGTCGCAGCCTGCGCCGAGGTGACCGCCGCGCCGGCACAAGCCGACTGAGCTCGGTAGGGAGGAGGCACCCCCGGGGGTGACCGCTCCTCAGTCGGGCGTGAGTGCAGGCAGGGCTCTTCGACCGCGCGCACCGGGGAATACGCCGGGTGTGGTGCGACCGGAGAGCCCTGCCGTGCGCCGGGCCGCCGACGTCCGGGCTCAGCCGCGACGGGCGCCGGTCGGCCAGAGCACGGTCACCGGCACGCCCCAGGCGCGCGCGGTGCGCACCACGTCGGCGGTGTCACCGCGCACTGTGGACGGATTGCCGTCCCAGACCGCCAGCAGCAGTTCGCTGCGCCGCAGCAGCTCCTGACTCGCGGCGAGGTAGGCGTCGCGGTCCGAGTGAGCGAACGGCATGTACGACACCGCTGAGGCGCGTCGGACCAGCTCATCGAACGCGTTCCGGTCGATGACCCGTTCCCGGTAGTCGGCGGCCGGGAGCACCACCTCGTACGTGCCCTGCGCCGCGAGCACCGCGCGCGCGAAAAGCTGATCGGAGCCCTCGGCGAGGCAGGTGATGCCCTGCAGCTCAGCGCCCGGATAGCCGCGTAGCTGCCGGGTCAGGCACTCGTAGACCAGCTGTGCCGTGCCGTCGGCGAGCGCCACGTGACCGGTGACCCCGATGCGCGGCATGCCGCCCCCTCCACCGTTCACGCGGCACGTACCCGGACGATCCGGAAACCGGCGTCGGCCAGCAGCGTGGGCAGCTCCCGGATGGCCTCGTGGTTGCGCTCGCGCATGTCGTCCCGCAGGCTTTCCCATGGGCTCAACGCCGGATGCAATCGATGGGTGTCGTCGCGGCGCTCCGCGTACCGCCATCCGGTCGCCTGCCGTTCGGCGACCCAGCGCTGGTGCTCCATCACCGCCAGGCGCTGGATCTCGCGCTCGCCGAGCACGTAGCCCTCGTCCGGGCCGACGCGCGGCGAGAGCGAACAGCCCACCGCCCGCAGCTTGCGCCCGATATCCCGGGCCTGCGCGCGGTTGGCGCGCTTGAGTGTCTCGGGCAGTTCCTCCCAGGCCACCAGCGCCGGGTTCGTCCCGGGGTGCTCGCCGCGACGCCGGCGGGCCAGCGCGTAGCTCTCGTGGATCACGCGAGCGAGGCGTTCGACCAGGTCGTCGCCGATCAGCGCCGGGTCGCAGGCGGCGTCGACGACGCCGTACAGCCGCAACACCCCGGAAAGATCATCGAGTACGCGGTCGCCGCGCCCGCCGTCGAACGCCTCCCGCAGGCTCGCCAGCCGGTCGAGGCGGACCACGATCGAGCCGGGCGCCCCCGGCCAGAGCTGCTCGGCCAGCAGCGCGCTCTTCAGCGCCCGCTCCTCGTCGTCGTAGCAGATGAAGACCCGGTCCGGGGGGAGCGGGGCGGCGCCGCCGGAGAGGAGGTCGCCGAGTTCGCCATCGTGGGTGGTGATCCGGCAGACCTGCCGTACGAAGGGGTAGCGGTGGATGAGTTGGCCGGCCGCCTCGCTCGCCCGGTCGTCGACGAGGGTGAGCGGCAGCGGCGCGACGTGCGCCTCGCGCAGCCGCCAGCGTCGGGCCAGCTCGACCAGGAGAGCGCGCCCGAAGCCCGTCGCGCCGAGCAGCGCCACCCGGGGCGGCCGGCCGCGTACCGGCCGCGGCGGCTCCTGGGCGACCAGCTTGCGCGCGGCGAGGTCGTCGATGTTGAAGAAGTCCAACCGCAGACCGGGGCGGTCGGCCAGGCCGAGCCGGCGGGCCTGCAACGCCAGGCAGAGGTCGGCGTCGGCGACCTGGGCGTAGACCGCGAGCGGCCCGTCCGGGTCCGCGCCGTGCCGGGTCGCGGCGAGCGCGATCGCGGTGTTGGTGGGGCTGTCGTCGGTGCAGGCGTAGAGGGCGCGGGCCCGGGCGATGCCGGCCGTGCGGAGCACATCGGGGTCGCGGGCGGCCCCGGGGACCCGCAGCGGTCCCGGTTCGGTCGTCACCGCGTCGGAGGGGACCGACACGACGCGGTGGCCGGCGCCCCGCAGCCGGCGCGACAGGGTGGCGGCGACCAGCCCGTCACCGCAGACGATCACGTGTCCGCGGGCCCGGCGGATGCGGATCCGCCGCAGCTCGGTGGCGAAGAGCAGGCGTCCCGCCTCGAAGAACGCGTAGATCGTCACCGCGGGGGCGCCGAACCTCGCGACATCGAGCAGAAACGGGAACGGGCCGCCCTGGTCGAGCGGGGGTGAGCCGAGCACGAAGAGCTGCAGATCGTAGTAGAGCAGGTCGAACGGGTGCGCGCTGAAGTCCGGATGGTCGCGGAGGTAGCGGGCGAGGCCGAGGTAGCCGGCGAGGAGGGAGACCAGCCCGACAGTCGTGAAGATCAGCCGCAGGATGCTGACCGTGCGCGGACGGGGTGGCTCGCCGAGGCCTCTGCCCGGCCCCGTCGCCCCCGACCCGCCCGTCCCTGACACGCCGCCTCCCCGGGGCAACAGACAGCATGGCCGCCATGACGCAGCGCCATCGTAGCCTCGGGATGAGACATCGGGGTAGCTCAATCAACGGTCGAGATCCGCCCTCCGCCGACGAGGTGCGCGTCAGCTGGCCGCCTGATGGCGGCCGAAAAACACGGCTAACCGAATCCTCAGGCTTCCCCGGGGTGTCGCGACGCCGACCGCAAGGGCCTAGCCGGGCAGCCGCGGGCCCGCCTCGCGCTGCGCGGCCAGCCACGTCTCGACCTCGTCGGCGCGGCGCGGCAGCCCCGCCGACAGGTTGACCGCGCCGGCCGGGGTGACCAGCACGTCGTCCTCGATCCGGATGCCGATGCCGCGCAGCTCCTCCGGCACCAGGTCGTCCTCCGGCTGGAAGTACAGCCCCGGCTCGACGGTCAGCACGTAGCCCTCGCCGAGCTCGCCGTCGCGGTAACGGTCGGTCCGTGCCCGGGCGCAGTCGTGCACGTCGATGCCGAGCATGTGCCCGAAGCCGTGCAGCGTCCAGCGGCGGTAGACCGTCGACTCCTTCTCCATCGCCTCGTCGACGCTGACCGGCAGGATGCCGAGATCGGCCAGCCCCTCGGCGAGCACCCGCATGCAGGTCTGGTGGACGTCCTTGAACTTCACGCCCGGCTTGATGAACTCCATGCCGGCCTGCTGCGAGGCGTAGACGATGTCGTAGACCCGGCGCTGCAACGGGGTGAAGGCGCCGGAGACCGGGACGGTGCGGGTGACGTCGGCGGTGTAGAGATGCCGGTTTTCCACCCCCATGTCCATCAGCAGCAGCTCGCCGGGGCGGGTGGCGCCGTGATTGCGTACCCAGTGCAGGATCGTCGCGTGCGGCCCGGCACCGACGATCGAGCCGTAACCGATGTCGTTGCCGTCGTGCCGCGCGCGCAGCCCGAAGACGCCTTCCAGCAGCCGCTCCGAGACCGGGCGGTCGGCCGGCAGGACCCGCGCCACGTCCTCGAAGCCGCGGACCGTCGCGTCGATCGCGTCCTGCAGCTGGGCGAGCTCCCACTCGTCCTTCACCAGCTTCAACTCGGCGATCGTGGCGGCCAGCTCGCGGTCGCGGCTGCCCGCCTCCTCCGTGTCGTACGGGCGGATCGCGGCGTCGACCGCGCGGTCGTGGCCCCGCAGCACCCGCGTGCGTCCGGGCGCGCAATCGGCCAGGGCCGTCGGCAGCTCGGTCAGCGGGGCGACCTCGAGCCCCAGTTCGGTCGCCTTCTCCGCGAGGGTGTGCCGCCGGCCCACCCACAGTTCGCCGTCGCGGCTGCGGAAGAACTCGTCGGTCTCGCGGGACGAGCGCGGTCGGGTGTAGAGGATGGCGTCGTGGCCGCCGCCGTTCGGGCGCATCATCAGCACGCTGTCCGGGTCGTGCTCACCGGTCAGGTAGGCGAAGTCGCTGCCGGGACGGAAGGGGTACATGGTGTCGTTCGCGCGCACCTTCTCGGTGCCGGTCGGGATCACCAGGGTCTCCCCGGCGAAGGCGGCCGAGAGCGCGGCGCGACGCTTGGTGTAGTTGGGCGCCTCGGGGCGGGGCGTCACCGAGAGCGCGTCGTCCCGCCAGCCGCTGCGCATGAACTGGAGAAACTTCTCCGGGAAGTCCGGATCATGCGACTCGGTGCGTGCCTGCGGGGTGGTGCTCTCGGTCTGCTCGTCGCCCATGTCGCCGCCTTCCGTCCGGTTTCCCGTCCACGACCGTACCGCGCCGGGACGTGGCGGATCGCGCGGTGGCCGTAGCGGTGCCGGCAGATGCGCGCACCGCGCGTGGAAAGATGTCTGCCATGTGCGGACTCCTGGCCTTCTTCAGCGCCCGTGGCGACGCCGGCGCGCACCGCGATTCGATAGCCGGCGCGTTGGAATGCCTGCACCACCGGGGCCCCGATGAGACGGGCGTCGAGGTGGTCGCGGACGCGTCCGGTCATTTCGCCGACGCGGTCTTCGCCCACAAGCGCCTGGCGATCATCGACGTCGCGTCCAGCCAAGAGCCGCTGGCGTACGCGAACGGGCGTTACCTGCTGACCTTCAACGGCGAGATCTACAACTACATCGAGTTGCGCGAGCAGTTGATCCGCGAGTTCGGCGCCACATTCGCCACCCAGGGCGACGGCGAGGTGGTCGTGGCCGGCTACCACTACTGGGGCGAGGCCGTGCTCAACCGGTTGCGGGGCATGTTCGCGTTCGTCATCTGGGACCGGCAGGAGCGGCGGGCCTTCGGCGCCCGCGACTACTTCGGTATCAAGCCGCTGCATTACCTGCAGACCGTCGACGGGGTCTACCTGGCCTCGGAGAAGAAGGCGTTGCTGCCCTTCTCCACGGCCGCCAACGCCGGCGACGCCGGGATCGACACCGCCAACCTGTCGCATTACCTGACCCTGCAGTACGTGCCGGAGCCGGGCACCCTGCACCAGGGCATCAACCGGATCGGGTCGGGGGAGTGCCTGAACTGGTCGGCGGCGACCGGCGTGGAGATGCGCCGCTGGTACCGCCCGGTCTTCCGGCCCGGCCCCGTCGACGACCCGCAGAAGCTCTACGACCGCATCCGCGAGACGCTCCGGGAGAGCGTCCGGATGCACATGCGCTCCGACGTCCCGGTCGGTTCGTTCCTCTCCAGCGGCATCGACTCGACGGCCGTGGTCGCGCTGGCGCGCGAGTTCAACCCGAACATCCTGACCTTCACCGTCGGCTACGACGTGCCGGGCTACTCCGAGATCGACGTGGCCCAGGACTCGGCGCGGCACCTCGAGGTCACCACGATCCCGACGAAAATCGGGCCGCAGGACATGATGGAGGCGTTGCCGCGGATCATCTGGCACCTCGACGATCCGGTGGCCGACCCGGCCCTGGTGCCGCTCTACTTCGTGGCGAAGAAGGCCGCCGAGCACGTCACCGTGGTCCTCTCCGGTGAGGGCGCCGACGAGTTCTTCGGCGGCTACACCATCTACCGCGAGCCGTTGTCGCTCAACGCCGTCAACAGCCTGCCCGACCCGATGCAGAAGGGGCTGCGGGCAGTTTCCAAGGTCATCCCGCAGGGGGTGAAGGGCAAGAGCTTCCTGGAGCGGGGGACCACCCCGATCGAGGAGCGCTACTACGGCAACGCCCGGATGTTCACCGAGGAGGAGAAGCAGCGGCTGATGCGCCGCTACGACCCCTCCGTGCGCTACACCGACGTGACCGGGCCGGTCTACGCCGAGGTGCCCGAGCTCGACGACGTGACCAAGATGCAGTACGTCGACCTCTACACCTGGCTGCGCGGTGACATCCTGGTCAAGGCCGACCGGATCTCCATGGCGCACTCGCTGGAGGTGCGGGTGCCGTTCCTGGACCGTGAGGTCTTCGACGTCGCCTCGATCATCCCGGTGGATCTGAAGCTGCCGCCGCGTTCCGACGCCACGAAATACGCGATGCGCCAGGCGCTGATGGGCGTCGTGCCGCCGCCCATCGTCAACCGCCGCAAGCTCGGCTTCCCGACCCCGACGCGGGTCTGGCTGCGGGGCGAGATGTACGAGTGGGCACGGCACATCTTCGCCACTTCGGGCGCGGGCGATCTGCTCGACCTGTCGTACGCGATGCGCCTGCTCGATGAGCACAAGCGCGAGGAGGCCGACCACTCCCGCAAGGTGTGGACCGTGCTCGTCTTCTGCATCTGGCACGCGATCTTCGTCGAGCGTTCGCTCGATCCGGGCATCCAGCGCAACCAGTCCGCGCTGCTGACCAAGCCGGTGGTCGGTTCGATGGTCTCCTGACCCCGACCGACGACGATCGGGCCCGACGCCGCATGGTGTCGGGCCCGATCGTCGTTACGGCAGCCCGATCACGGGCTGCTGCAGGTCACCGTCGGCGTGGCGCTGGCGCCCGAGCCGGTGAAGCCGACCGTGGTCGACGCGTTCGGTGTCAGGTTGCCGTTCCACGCCTCGTTCTTGACGGTCACGTTGGCACCGCTCTGGGTGTAGGTGCCGCTCCAGAGACTGCCGATGGACTGGCCGCCCGGCCACGTCCAGCGGGCGGTCCACCCGTTGAAGGCCGAGCTGCCGCGGTTGGTGACGGTCACCTCGCCCTGGAAGCCGCCGGACCACGAGCCGGTCACCCGGTACGCCGCGGCGCAGCTCGTCGGTCCGGGGTTGGGTGGGGGAGTGGTGGGCGGCGGCGTCGTCGGGGGCGGGGTGGTGCCGCCGCCACTGCCGACGCCGGTCACCTCGCCGTTACCGCCGTCGAAGACCACATCGGAGCAACCGAAGAAGTTCTCCTGGCTGTCCGAGCGGACCCAGCGCGAGTAGATGATGTGCCGGCCACTCTTCCCGGACGGCAGCCGCCCGCTGAAGTAGTAGTGCCCCTCGTTGCTGCCCACGGCGCCGCTCTGCGGCGGGTTGGTCACCGTCAGGAACGGTTGGTCCTCCAGGTCGCTCCACGCCAGCGCGCGCGTGGGGCTCCAGGTGTTCTTCGTGACGTAGAAGTAGAACGTGCCCGGGTGGTGGGCCCAGTTGCTGTACCGGTAGTTGAAGTTAGCGCCGGCGGTGAGGTGGGTGACCGGCCAGTCGGTGCGGGCCAGGTTGTAGCCGGAGAAGCTGCTGTTCCCGCCGCTGCACAGTTGCCCGTCCGGGACGAAGCCGACCGTGCGGCCGTTCGCGTCGGACCGCAGCACGCTGAACCAGTTGTAGAGCGAGTTCGCGCCGCTCTGTCCGACGGCCGCCGCGCAGGCCGGGTTCTGCGGGACGATGTTGCCCTGCGGCGACAGCCCGTCCTTCCAGCACAGGAAGGTCCGGCTCCCCGGCGCCATGGCGGCGCCGTGCGCCAGCGCCGGGTTGGGGGTCACCACCGTCACCATGCCGACGGCGAGCGCGGCGGCGGCGGAGAGCGCCACCGCTCTGCGTAGAAGTTTCACCGAGTTCTCCTTTGGGGGAGCAGTGCCGCAGCGGCACGGGCGCGCCGGGCCTGCGGGCAAGGGGAAATGGGGGTCCGTCCCGGACCGCTCTCCTCGCGTGGCTCCCTGCGGGCACCCGGCACAGCGCGTCAGCCCCCGCGCTGTCTCGGTACCGCCATCCCAGCACTGATCGGCGCGCGAATCAATAGTCAGACTTCTATATGAAGGTGCTGTCCGGTTTCGCCGCTGGACGACAGCAGGCATGCTGGCACTCGGCCCGAGCGGTGGAGGGGGAGCGGGATGAGGTACGCGGTGGTGCTCGGCGAGGCTCTGGTGGACCTCCTGGAAGGCGAGTGCGGCGGGCAGCCCGTCTACCGGCAGGCGATCGGCGGTGCACCACTCAACGTGGCGGTCGGCATCGCCCGGCTCGGCGGCGCCGTGGAGTTCGCCGGCTCGCTCGGCGACGACGTCCTCGCCGGCCGGATCCGCACCTTCCTCGACGCGGCCGGGGTCGGCGTGCGCGGTGTCGTCGAGGTGGCCGCGCCGACCACCCTCGCGGTGGCCACGTTCGCCGGGGCCGAGCCGGACTTCCGCTTCTACGGGCAGCCGCCCTCGTACGGGCTCTTCGCCCCGGACTCCGTCGAGCCGGCGCTGGTGGCGGACGCGTCGGTGCTCTACTGCGGCTCGATCGCGCTGCTCTGCCCGCCGGTCCTCGCCGCGGCCCGGCAGGCCTGGGCGCGCACCGGTGGGCTGCGGGTCTTCGATCCGAACGTACGGCCCCGGCTGCTGCCCGACGCGGCGGCGCTCGCCGCGTCGCGCGCCGTGGTGGGCGAATTCGCGGCGAGCGCGCACCTGGTGAAGCTGAGCGCCGCCGACGCCGAGGTGCTTTACGACGGCGCGTCGCCGGAGGAGACGGCGCGGCGGCTGCGAGGGGCCGGCGCCGGAGCCGTGGTGGTCACCTGCGGCGCGCGCGGTGCCGTCGTCGCGGCCGGCGACGACGTGGTGGAGGTTTCCGCGCCGATCGTGCATGCCGTGGACGCCACCGGTGCCGGCGACTCGGTGATGGCCGCCCTGATGGCCGACCTGCTCGCCGATGGTCTGCCCGCGGAGGAGTCGGACTGGCCGGCGCGGGTCAGGTTCGCCCTGCAGGTCGCGGGCCTGGTGTGTGAGTCACCCGGCGGCGCCGTGGCGATGCCCACCCGCGCCGACGTCGCCCGTCGTTTCCCCCGCCCCTGACCCGCCGGTCCCGCTGCGTCCGGCTGCGCACATCTCCCGGGCATGACCGCCGCGCGCACGAGCTGCGGGGCTGGTACGACGCGCTGGCGGGAGTGACCCTGGACCCCGTCGCCTTCCTGGCGGCCGTCACAGCGGATCAGGTGCGGCCGGAGAGCTCCGCGTAGCCGCAGCGGACGGCCGGGAGCGACGCGTCGATGCCGAACGGCGCCCGCGCCGCGACCCGCTCCGCCGGTGCCCGGTCGGCGTGTCCGTCGCGGATCAGCCAGTCCAGGGTGACCAGCTCCGCGTGCTGGGCGCTGACGAACTCCTCGTCCACCACCGCACCGTGCCCGGGCACGATCGCGGTGTCGGGGCCGGCCAGGCGGAGCAGCGCGGCGACCGTGTCCGGCCACTCCAGCGGGTAAGACCCGCGGAACGACGGTGCCGCCCCCTCCTCGACGAGATCGCCGGCGACCAGCACGTCGGCGTCCGGCACGTGCACCACGAGGTCGCCGGCGGTGTGCCCGCGCCCGAGGTGCGCCAGCTCGACCCGGCGGCCACCGACCTCCAGCGTGGCGCGCTGCTTGACGGTACGGGTGGGGGCCAGCACCGCCACCCCGGCCAGCTCCGCGGCGAGCTGCGGCTCGATCGGCAGCGTCTCCTCGTACGCCTCCCGGCGCACCGCCTCGACGTCCTGCCGCAGCAGCCGGGCGGTCTCCTCGTGCGCCACGATCGGACACGGCGGCTCGCCGGCGACGACGGCGTTGCCGAAGCAGTGGTCGAAGTGGTGGTGCGTGTTGACGATGGTCCACGGGTGCGGCGTCACCCTGCGCGCCGCGGCGATCAACTCCCGCGCCTGGTCGGGGCTCGACAGCGTGTCCACGAGCAGCGCGGCGCCGTCCCCGACGACGAGCGTGACGTTGACGTCGAGGAGCGGATAGCGCAGGACGTGAACCCCGTCGCGGATCTCGACGAAACCCGGCGTCACTCGGGACCCGGCCGCCCGGCCCCGGCGGTGCCGCCGTCCTGGTCGCCGAAGGCCCGCTCCACGAAGCGGTGCCGGTCGACCAGCATCCGCTCCACCCGGCCCTCCGCGGCCGTCGTCGTGCCGTCGCTCACCGACACCTCGAACAGCAGTCGTCGGCCGTCGACCTTCGCGAGCTGGGCGCGGGCCACGACGGTGCGACCGACCGGCGTGGGCGCCCGGTGGTCGAGCTCCACCCGGATGCCGACGGTGGTCATCCCCGGTGGCATCCGCGACGCGGTCGCGGCGACGGTGGCCGCCTCCACCAGGGCGAGCACCCGCGGGGTGCCGAGTACGGGCACGTCGCCGGAGCCGACCGCCTGTGCGGTGTCGGAGTCGGTGACGGTCAACTGCACGTGGGCGCTCAACCCGGCCGTGAACCCGGGATCCGGCTTCTGCTCCATGAGGCTCAGCCTAGGCGGTTTCGATACGGTCGGACCATGAGCGGCGTGACGTCGAGTGCGGAACTCACCCAGGTGGCCGGTTGGCTCGCCGAAGCGCGCCAGGTGGTCGCGTTGACCGGCGCCGGGATCTCCACCGACTCCGGAATTCCCGACTTCCGTGGCCCCAACGGTGTCTGGACGCGTGATCCGGAGGCCGCCCGCATCTTCACCCTCCAGTCGTACGTCGCCGACCCGGCGCTGCGACGGCGGGCCTGGCAGTCCCGGCGCGACCACCCCGCCTGGACGGCGCGGCCCAACCCGGCGCACCGCGCCTTCGTCGAGCTGGAACGCGCCGGCCGGCTGCTCGCCATCGTCACGCAGAACATCGACGGCCTGCACCAGCGCGCGGGGAACGCCCCGGAGCGGGTGATCGAGATCCACGGCACCCTCTTCGCGGTCGAGTGCCTGGGCTGCGACGACCGTACGACGATGCGGGAGGCCCTCGACCGGGTAGCGGCGGGCGAGCCGGATCCGCCCTGCCTGCGCTGCGGGGGCATCCTCAAGGCGGCCACGATCTCGTTCGGTCAGTCGCTGGACGCCACGACCCTGCGCCGGGCGGCCGCCGCGGCGGCGGGCTGCGACCTGCTGATCGCGGTGGGCACCTCGCTGACCGTGCAGCCGGCCGCCGGGCTGGTCGAGGTCGCGGCCGACGCCGGGGCGCGCGTGCTGATCGTCAACGCCAGCCCGACGCCGTACGACCCGCTGGCCGCCGCCGTGCTGCGCGGACCGATCGGCGCGGTCCTGCCGGAACTGGTCGCCGCGGCCGCCGATCCGGGCTGACCCGGCCGTTCGGCGGAGTGGCCGCGTTGGCCGTTGCTTCGACCGCCGTTAACCTGAACCGCGATGGCCGCTACCCTGACCGAATCCTCGCCCCCGCCCGCCGCGTCGATGCCGGACCCGCTGCCCCCGCCCCGGCATCGGCGGCTCGTCGCCATGTCCATCTGGGGTGTGGCGTTCGTCGCCGGGTGGCTCGGCATCGGACTCCCGACCGATCCGCTCTACGCCTTCGTCTGGCTCTGGACGGCGACGATCGCCTGGCACAGCCAGCGTCCGTGGCGCGCGCATCTGCGCTTCGCCCGCGACTGGCTGCCGGTGGTCCTGCTGCTGGCGCTCTACAACCTGTCGCGTGGCTTCGCCGACAACGGCGCCACCCCGCACGTCCTGGAGTTGGTCGCCGCCGACCGGATCATGTTCGGTGGGCTCCTCGACGGCGACGTGCCCACCGTGTGGCTCCAGCGGCACTTCTACGACCCCGCACAGGTGCGGTGGTGGGACGTGCTGGCCAGCTGGGTCTACTTCTCGCATTTCGTGGTGGCGCTCGCCGCCGCGGTCGTGCTGTGGCTGCGCGAGCGGGCGCGGTGGGCGGCGTTCATGCGGCGCTGGGGCTTCCTCTGCGCGACCGGGCTCGTGACGTACTTCGTCTACCCGGCCGCGCCGCCGTGGTGGGCCGCGAAGTACGGGCTGCTCGAGGAGGTCGCCCGGATCTCGACGCGGGGCTGGAAGGCCTTCGGCATGCACGGTGCCGGGAATGTTCTCAACGCCGGTCAGATCGCGTCCAACCCGGTCGCCGCGATGCCCTCGCTGCACACCGCCTTCGCCCTGTTCGTGGTGGTGTTCTTCCTCCGGTCGACCCGTCGGCGCTGGTGGCCGCTGCTGCTCGCCTACCCGCTCGCCATGACCTTCACGCTGGTCTACGCCGGGGAGCACTACGTCATCGACGTGCTGATCGGGTGG
The DNA here is from genome assembly GCF_040659735.1 of Micromonospora sp. NPDC049679. NCBI lineage: Bacteria > Bacillati > Actinomycetota > Actinomycetes > Micromonosporales > Micromonosporaceae > Micromonospora > Micromonospora sp. NPDC049679. The sequence goes on along the minus strand of NZ_JBFANZ010000003.1, from coordinate 216,221 downwards.
GCGTACGTGGGCATGACCTTCCTCGTCGTGGGGCTCGCCGAGCGGTGGTGGAGCCGGCGGCGGACCGCCCGCGCCCCCCGCGAGGAGCCCAGCCCGCGGACCGGTGTTCCGGTCGGCGCCGGCGACGCGGCGGCGCGTGAGAACGGCGAGGTCGCGGCGCGCGGGGAGGGCAACGCGCCCGCCCCCGCCGCGCTGCCGTGATCAGCCGGTAGCCCGCGCGGTCCGGGCCCGCTCGGTCAGCCCCGCGGCGAGCACCCACGCCTCGGCCAGGTCGCGCTCCTGGGCCACGGCGACCAGCCCACCGGCCGCGTCCGCGTGCACGGAGGCCAGCCCCAGCATCCGCTGCAGCGGGCCCTGCACCACTCGTACGCTCTGGATCCGGGCGTAGGGGAGCACGACGACGTGCCGGGTCAGCAGGCCGTACCGGACCGCGAAGACCCGGTCGGCCAGCCCGGCGGCGAGGACGGGCTGGGCCAGCGGGTGTAGCCAGCGGGCCCGCCGCGGCGGAGCGGTCATCGGCAGCGCCCCGAGTGCGGCCCCGGGCAGCACCTCGGACAGGACCAGCTCCGCGGTGGCCAGGTCACCGACCGGCAGCAACCGGTCCGCCGGGTTGCCCCCCTGCGACTCGGGTCCGCCGTAACCGGCCACCTCCAGGCGCAGCCGCAGCCACTTCCGGGGGCGCCACAGCAGCGGCCACGTCGCGCCGACCCCCTGCACCCGGTTGAGCGGGACGGTCTGGGAACGCGTCTCCAGCAGCCCCTGCCGCACCCGTAGCCCGGCGTCGTCACGGCCCAGCCGGAAGTCCCAGTCCACGAGCACCCGCCGCGCCGGCTGCAGCAGCACCCCGGCCATGGCGGTGAGCGTGCTCGCCACGGCGATGAACGACCAGGTGGCCTCGTAGACGAACTGACCGATGACGAAGGCGACGCCGAAGGGGAGCAGAAATGCCTGCGGGGTCAGCAGTTGGCTGATCACGAGATCGCGGTTGGGGACGCGGTACAGGAGCCGACCGGGGAGCGCCGGCGGCGCCGCGGTGGGATCACCGGGGTGGGCGACGACCTGCGGCGCCCGGCCGGCGAGCGCCAGCAGCCGCTCCCGGAGCGCCGCCGCGTCGGTGACGGTGAGGTAGGCCAACGGGGCCTCCGTCTTGCCGCCGCCGATCACCTCCAACCGCAGCTCGGCCAGGCCACTGAGCTGGGCCAGCAGGGGACGTACGACCTCGACGGCCTGGAGGCGCTCCAGTGGGATGGCGCGCGTCCGGCGCCAGAGCAGACCCTCGTGCACCCGCAGCTCGCGCCCGACCACGTGGTAGCCGGTGTTGAACCAGCTCACCACGGACAGCACCAGCGCGCCGAGGAGGAAGACCACGACGATGGCGACGAACCAGCCCAGCCCCACCCGGGAGAGGGTCTGCCAGGAGAGCGCCGCGATGATCACCGCCAGCGATTTGGCGCCGTGCAGCACCGGGCTGAGCGGGTGCAGGCGCTTACGCGGCTCGGTCTCCGGCGGCTGGTGGACCTGCGGGCCCGCCCAGGCGGGCGCCGGCTGCGGGCCGAAGGGCGGCTGCGGTTGCGGGGCGAAGGACGGCTGCGGGCCGGGCACGGCCAGACCGGGAGCCGGGTACGGCGCGGGGTCCGGGGGGACGGGGGCCGGCTGCCCCCCGGTGGGGGGCGGCAGGGGAGGACCCGCGTCGGTGGGCCGGTGCGGGACGGGGGCGTCCGGCCGGTGGCCCGCGTCGCTCACAGCCCCTCCGCGCGGTGCTGTCCCAGGTCGGTGAGGCGGTCGCGCAGCCGGGACGCCTCGGCCGGGCGTAGCCCCGGCACCCGGGCGTCGCTCGCGGCGGCGGCGGTGTGCAGCTGCACGGTGGCTAGCTGGAAGGCCCGCTCCAGGGGACCCGCCGTCACATCGACGAACTGCATCCGCGCGTAGGGCACGATCGACAGTCGGCGTACGACCAGCCCGTGCCGCACGAGAAGATCGTCGTCGCGCTCGGCGTAGCCCCAGGCGCGTACGGCCCGGATGATCACGGTGATTCGCCACAGCCCGAACGCCACCAGCAGCGCCATGCCGTAGCCGAACAGCCGGTGCCCGGAGACCGCCCACCCGATGGCGAGACCGATCAGCAGCACCGCCAGCGTGGCGCCCAGACGCAGCAGCTCGACCCAGATCAGGTCACGGGAGACCGGCTGCCACCGTACGGTGTCGGGCCAGGGCTCCAGCGGGTCCGTCGGTCCGGGCATCGGGTCAACGCGCACGGGAGGCTGCTCGGTCACCCCCCGAGCGTAGGGGATCACTGCAGCGGCGCCACCTCGCGCAGGAACCCGCGCGCCCCCAGGAACTGCCCGAGCGTCTCGCGGTGCTCATCGCACGCGAGCCATGTCTTGCGGCGCTCCGGGGTGTGCAGCTTCGGGTTGTTCCAGCGCAGCGACCAGACGGCCGGTGCGGTGCAGCCGCGGGCGGAGCAGATCGGCGCGGGCGGCGGATTTTCGTCGATCATCGGACGAGTCTACGGAGCCGCGATTTCGCCGGAGACGGAGCCGGACCACGGTCAGGTGATTGAGCGCCGGGCGACCACGGGGGGAGCCGCCCGGCGACGGCTGAATCGTACACGCGAAAATCCCGTTCGTGTCCCCCGTGTTTCTGCCCTGGTCAGCGGAGTCGATCGGCGGAAATCCGGTTCTCCCCGCCCGGTGCGTTCGGCGGGCATGCGACGCTTGGTGCGGCGCGAGCACCATGCCAACCTTTTCCATGAAGCCAGACCGCTGTGGAGGACCGGTGGCCCAGCCGACCATGCCCGAAGCGCCGACCCCGACCGAAGGCCCCGGAGACGGCGCGCCCGCGGTCGGCACCCCCGGAAATGGCGCCCCCGCAGTCGGCGCCCCCGTGGACGGCGCCGCGAACGGGGCCCGAGGAAGCGGCGCCCCAGCGGGGGCGGCGACACCGACGACGACCCCGGCCGAGGACGCCACCCTGCTCGAACGCGCCATGTTCGAGGTGAAGCGGGTGATCGTCGGTCAGGACCGGATGGTCGAGCGGATGTTCGTGGCCCTGCTGGCGCGCGGGCACTGTCTGCTCGAGGGCGTGCCGGGCGTGGCGAAGACGCTGGCCGTGGAGACGCTGGCGACGGTGGTCGGCGGCAGCTTCGCCCGCATCCAGTTCACCCCCGACCTCGTGCCGGCCGACATCATCGGCACCCGCATCTACCGCCAGTCGAGCGAGAAGTTCGACGTCGAACTCGGCCCGGTCTTCGTCAACTTCCTGCTCGCCGACGAGATCAACCGGGCGCCGGCAAAGGTGCAGTCCGCGCTCCTCGAGGTGATGTCCGAGCAGCAGGTCTCCATCGGCGGCCAGACCCACCGGGTGCCCAATCCGTTCCTCGTGATGGCGACGCAGAACCCGATCGAGCAGGAGGGGGTCTACCCGCTGCCGGAGGCGCAGCGGGACCGTTTTCTGATGAAGATCGTGGTGGGCTACCCGACCGACGTCGAGGAGCGGGAGATCGTCTACCGGATGGGGGTCAGCGCGCCGGAGCCGGTCGCCGTCTTCCGTCCCAGCGACCTGGTCGCGCTGCAGCGCAAGGCCGACCAGGTGTTCGTGCACAACGCGCTGGTCGACTACACCGTACGGCTGGTGCTGGCGACCCGGTCGCCGGCCGAGCACGGCATGCCCGACGTCGCGCAGCTCATCCAGTACGGCGCCAGCCCGCGCGCCTCGCTCGGCATCGTGCGGGCCACCCGCGCGCTCGCCCTGCTGCGGGGGCGCGACTACGCGCTGCCGCAGGACGTGCAGGACATCGCCCCCGACATCCTGCGCCACCGGCTCGTGCTCAGTTACGACGCGCTCGCCGACGACGTGCCCGCCGACCACATCGTCGGCCGGATCATGTCGACCGTGCCGATGCCGTCGGTCGCCCCGCGGCAGAACGCCACGCCGATGACGGCCCCGACGCCGCCCGGCGCGCAACCGGCCGGCGCGTGGCCCGGACAGCTGCCGTGACCCTGACCGGCGGCACACCCGCCGGGGCCGCGTCGGCCCGCAGCGAGGCCGTCCTGTCCCGGCTGCAGCTGCTGGTGACCCGCAAGCTCGACGGTCTGCTCCAGGGCGACTACGTCGGCCTGCTGCCCGGCCCGGGCAGCGAAGCGGGTGAGTCGCGCGAATACCGTCCCGGCGACGACGTACGCCGGATGGACTGGCCGGTCACCGCCCGCACCACGCTGCCGCACGTACGCCGCACCGTCGCCGACCGGGAGCTGGAGACGTGGCTGGCGATCGATCTGTCGGCCAGTCTGGACTTCGGCACCGCCCGCTGGCTCAAGCGCGACCTGGTCGTCGCGGCGGCGGCGGCGATGACGCACCTGACCGTCCGCGGTGGCAACCGGGTCGGCGCCGTCATCGGCACGGGTGACCCGGAGCGCGGCGCGGCGACGCTCCGGCTGCCCGCCCGACCGGGGCGCAAGGAGGCGCAGGGGCTGATGCGGGCGGTCGCGCGCACGGAGGTGCGCGCCGGGCGCAGCGATCTCGGGGCGCTCATCGACATGCTCAACCGGCCGCCGCGCCGGCGCGGGGTCGCCGTCGTGGTCTCGGATTTCCTGGCGCCGCCGGAGCAGTGGGGGCGGCCGATGCGCAAGCTCGCCGTCCGGCACGACGTGCTCGCCGTGGAGGTGGTCGACCCGCGGGAGCTGGAGCTTCCCGACGTGGGGGTGCTGGCGGTGGTCGACCCGGAGACCGGCGAGCTGCACGAGGTGCAGACCGCGGATCCGCGGCTGCGGCGCCGGTACGCCGAGGCGGCGGCCGCCCAGCGCGCGGCGATCGCGCACGAGGTGCGGGCCGCGGGAGCGGCGCACCTGCGGCTGCGCACCGATTCCGACTGGTTGCTGGACATGGTCCGGTTCGTCGCCGGGCAGCGGCACGCGCGGACGCGGGGGACAGCGCGTCCGGCCCGCGCGTCGCGGGTGGAAGGTGAGGGACGATGATCCGTTTCCTGCAACCGTGGGGGCTGCTGGCGCTCCTGCCGGTCTTCGCGGTCGCCGCCGCGTACGTCTGGCGGCAGTTCCGGCGCCGGTCGTACGCCGTCCGGTTCACCAACGTCGAGCTGCTGCGGACGTTGGCGCCGCGGGGGCTGGGCTGGCGCCGCCACCTCGCCGCGGGCGCGTTCCTGATCAGCCTCATCGCGCTGGCGACCGCCATGGCCCGCCCGTCGGTCGACACCGAGCAGCCGTTGGAGCGCGCCACGATCATGCTGGCGATCGACGTGTCGCTGTCGATGGAGGCGCACGACGTCGCGCCGAGTCGGATCGAGGCGGCGCAGGAGGCGGCGAAGCAGTTCGTCGACGAACTGCCGGAGAGCTACAACCTGGGGCTGGTGGCGTTCGCGAAGTCGGCCAACGTCCTGGTGCCGCCCTCGAAGGACCGACCGGCGGTCACCCAGGCGATCGACGGGCTCGTGCTGGCCGAGGCGACCGCGACCGGGGAGGCCGTCTTCACCTGTCTGGAGGGCATCCGATCGGTGCCGGCGGCCGGCGCGGAGGGGCTGCCACCGGCGCGCATCGTGCTGCTCTCCGACGGCTACCGCACGTCGGGGCGCTCGGTGGAGGAGGCGGCGGCGGCCGCGGCGGCCGCGAACGTCCCGGTCTCCACGATCGCGTTCGGCACGGACTCGGGCGAGGTGGACATCGGCGGCCAGGTGCAGCGGGTGCCGGTGGACCGGCTCGCGCTGGCCCGGCTCGCGGAGAGCACCCGGGGCTTCTTCTACGAGGCGGCGTCGGCCAGCGAGCTCAAGCAGGTCTACGAGGACATGGGCAGCTCGATCGGGCGGCAGACCGTACCGCGGGAAGTGACCCAGTGGTACGCGGGCATCGCGCTGCTCTTCGCGCTCTCGGCGGCGGCCATGAGTCTGTTGTGGACGTCCCGGCTGCCGTGACGCGCAGCCGGGCCCGGCCCGCTTGAGCAATCCAGCGCGACGAGGCGATCGACGCTGGACAGTTGCACAAGAACGGTCCCGCGGCGCAGCAGCCACCACCGCGACCGCGGTGCTAGTGGGTGCCGCTGGAGAGGACGAAGATGACAACGACCCAGATGGCGGCGAGCGTGAAGCCCAGAGGGGCGGCGTAGCGGTTCATCGGCGGCTCTCCTGTGGCGGCAGGGCACGGTCCGACCGGGGCGGAGCCTCACGGCCGGCGCGCGGGGTGGGGGGTTGGCTCGCGCGCAGAGTTCACAACCGGGCCGGCCCCCACCGATGCCCGCGCCGGGCGCACCCGGGTGCCATCTCGACAGGGTCGAGACGCGCGAAGGCAGTGTGTGTGGGAGCGGTGCGGGGTCAGCTCACCAGGGCTGAGGCGGCGCTCAGCGCGGCTGACCGGCGGCCCGGCCGCGACTGGGAGGATCGCTATCTCGCACAGCGATCACCTCCGTCTGTCGTCCGGGCCCAGAACCGGGAGTGATGCTACACGGCGGTGCCGCGCCGAGCGCGGCAGGTCGAGCGGTCGGAGTGTCACGCGTGAACGGCCGCACCGCCGCACGCCGTCCCCGCGTCCGGCGCACCGGGCCCGACCTGCCCCGCATTACTGCTTACCTGTCAGTAACCCCTAATGTCCATCGCGCACCGTCCGCACGATCGAGCGTTCCGGGCCGCCCCGGATCAGCCCGAACGCAAGCAGCAAAGGGGAAGACGTGGCCCGAACTGTGCTGGTCACCGGGGGCAATCGCGGCATCGGGCTGGCCATCGCGCAGGCCTTCGCGAAGCAGGGTGACCGGGTCGCGGTCACGCACCGGGGCAGCGGCGCCCCGGCCGACCTCTTCGGCGTGCAGTGCGACATCACCGACTCCGCCGCGGTCGACGCCGCGTTCACCGCCGTCGAGGCCGAGCTCGGACCGGTGGAGGTGCTCGTCGCGAACGCCGGCATCACCGACGACACGCTGCTGATGCGGATGTCCGAGGAGCAGTTCACCAGCGTCGTCGACACCAACCTCACGGGCGCCTTCCGCTGCGCGAAGCGCGCCGCCACCAAGATGGTGCGCGCCCGATGGGGTCGGATGATCTTCATTTCCTCGGTCGTCGGCCTCTACGGCGGACCGGGTCAGGTCAACTACGCGGCCAGCAAGGCCGGCCTGGTCGGGGTCGCCCGGTCGATCACCCGTGAGCTGGGCAGTCGTAACATCACCGCCAATGTGGTCGCGCCGGGCTTCATCGACACCGACATGACCGCGGCGCTTCCCGACGAGCGCAAGACCGAATACCGCAAGGCGATCCCCGCCGGGCGGTTCGCCACCGCCGACGAGGTCGCCGGCGTGGTCACCTGGCTCGCCGGGGACACCGCCGGCTACGTCTCGGGTGCGGTCATCCCGGTCGACGGCGGCCTGGGAATGGGTCACTAGCCGGGCGCCCGCCGGCCGCCGCGACCCGACGCACGGCCACTTACGAGTACGGAGGAACTGCACGTGTCTGGACTGCTCGCCGGCAAGCGGCTGCTCGTCACCGGTGTCATCACCGACCAGTCGATCGCGTTCTCGGTCGCGAAGCTCGCCCAGGAGAACGGGGCGACGGTCGTGCTCACCGGATTCGGCCGGATGTCCCTCGTGGAGCGGATCGCCAAGCGGCTCCCCGCCGCGGCGCCGGTGATCGAACTCGACGTGACCAACCCGGAGCACCTCACCGGCCTCGCGGACAAGGTGCGCGAGCACGTCGACGGGCTCGACGGAGTGGTGCACTCGATCGGGTTCGCGCCGGCCAGTTGTCTGGGCGGCGGGTTCCTGGACGCGCCGTGGGAGGACGTCGCGACCGCGTTGCACGTCTCCACGTACTCGTACAAGTCCCTGGCCATGGCGGCGCTGCCGCTGATGTCGCCGGGCGGCTCCGTGGTCGGTCTGACCTTCGACGCCACCAAGGCGTGGCCGGTCTACGACTGGATGGGCGTGGCCAAGGCCGGGCTGGAGTCCGCCTCCCGATACCTGGCGCTGCACCTCGGTCCGAAGGGGATCCGGAGCAACCTGGTGTCGGCGGGACCGCTGCGCACCATGGCGGCGAAGTCGATCCCCGGCTTCGAGCAGTTCGAGACGGCCTGGAGCGAGCGGTCGCCGCTGGGTTGGGACCTGACCGACCAGGAGCCGGCCGCCCGCGCCTGCCTGGCGCTGCTCTCCGACTGGTTCCCGGCGACCACCGGCGAGATCGTGCACGTCGACGGCGGCTATCACGCCCTCGGGGCCTGACCGCCCGAATGGGCCCCGGGTCACTCGACCAGGGGCCCTGTCGGACCTTCCCGACCGCGGGCGGGAAGAATGACCGGCATGGCGTACGACGCACTTGTGCTGGTCTCCTTCGGCGGCCCGGAACGGCCCGAAGACGTCCTCCCCTTCCTGTCCAACGTGACCCGCGGCCGCGGGATCCCGCCGGAGCGGCTGGCCGAGGTGGCCGAGCATTACCAGCATTTCGGTGGGGTCTCGCCGATCAACCAGCAGTGCCGTGATCTGCTCGCCGCGATCCGCGCGGATTTCGCGGCGAACGACCTGGATCTGCCGCTCTACTGGGGCAACCGCAACTGGCACCCGATGCTCGCCGACACGGTGGCGCAGATGCGCGACGACGGCGTCAGGCGCGCGCTCGCCTTCGTGACCAGCGCCTACGGCGGCTACTCGTCCTGCCGCCAGTATCAGGACGACATCGCGGCGGCGCGCTCGGCGGTCGGCGCGGGAGCACCGGTGATCGACAAGCTGCGGCAGTTCCACGATCATCCCGGCTTCGTCGCGCCGCACGCCGAGGCGGTGCGCTCGGCGCTCGCCACCCTCGACCCGGCCCGCTGGGCGACCACCCGGCTGGTCTTCACGGCCCACTCGATCCCGACCTCGATGGCGGCGTCCGCCGGCCCCGAAGGGGGTCGCTACGAGGCGCAGTTGCACGAGACCGCGCGGCTGGTGGCCGCCGCGGCGGCGCCCGATCTGCCGTACGACCTGGTCTGGCAGAGCCGTTCGGGCCCGCCGCAGATGCCGTGGCTGGAGCCGGACATCAACGACCACCTCGCGGCGCTCGCCACCGACGGCGTGACCGGCGTCGTGGTCAGTCCGATCGGCTTCGTCTCCGATCACCTCGAAGTGGTGTGGGATCTCGACACCGAGGCGGCGGCGACGGCGAAGCAGCTCGGGCTGGAGTTCGCCCGTGCGGCGACCCCCGGCACCGACCCGCGTTTCGTCGCGATGGTCCGTGAGTTGGTGGTGGAGCGACTTGACCCGCCCGGCACGGAGTTGCGCCACCGGCTCGGTACGCTCCCGGTCTGGGACACCTGCCCCGCCAACTGCTGCACCGCCCCGGCACGGACGAGAGGGTGATCGCGTGACCGAGCGCCGCAAGCCCGTGGAGAGCTGGCTGACCGACATGGACGGCGTGCTGGTGCACGAGGGGCAGCCGGTGCCGGGCGCGCCGGAGTTCATCAACCGGCTCCGCGCCTCGGGCAAGCCGTTTCTCGTGCTCACCAACAACTCGATCTACACTCCCCGCGACCTGCAGGCCCGGCTGACCCGGATGGGCTTCGAGGTGCCGGAGCACGCGATCTGGACGGCGGCCCTCGCTACCGCCCAGTTCCTCGCCGACCAGCGACCGGGCGGCACGGCGTACGTGATCGGGGAGGCGGGGCTCACCACCGCGATGCACGCGGTGGGTTACGTGCTGACGGATTTCGCGCCGGACTACGTGGTGCTGGGGGAGACCCGCACCTACAGCTTCGAGGCGATCACCAAGGCGGTGCGGCTGATCAACGACGGGGCGCGCTTCATCTGCACCAATCCCGACGCGACGGGCCCGTCGATCGAGGGGGCGCTGCCCGCCGCCGGATCGGTCGCGGCGATGATCTCCAAGGCGACGGGGGTGGAACCGTACTTCGTGGGCAAGCCCAACCCGATGATGATGCGCTCGGCGCTCAACACCATCGAGGCGCACTCCGAGACGACGGCGATGATCGGCGACCGGATGGACACCGACATCCTCTGCGGTCTGGAGGCGGGCCTGGAGACGATCCTGGTGCTGACCGGCATCAGCAACCGCTCCGAGATCGATCGCTACCCCTACCGCCCGTCACGTATCGTCGAGTCCGTCGCCGACCTGATGGACGAGATCTGACGCTGCCCGTGCGATCTTCGGGCGGGGTCGGGTCAGGGACGGAGCGGGGCGTTGCAGGCGGCGACGAGCGCCCGCCGGCAGGCCGTGGTCAGCGGACGGAGCGCCGCGTCGCGCTGCTGGGCCTCGTACCCGTTGACCGCTCCGCCCGGCGCGACGTGCTCGGCGAGCGCGAGGACCCGGTCGAGGACGCTGGCACGGGCGAAGAGCCGGCGGGCCCGCGGGTCGAATCCGGGCGGCAGATCGGTCGCGCTGTCGGGGCGGCGCAGCGCGGCGAGCGCCCCGGAGAGCTCGGGGCGCCAGTGCGCCACGTCGAGCCGGGTCAGCGTGGCCGTCGCCTCGGCGAGCGCGGCGGCGAGCTCCGCTTCGGCCTCGGCCGGGTGCGGTCCGACGAGCGCCGCGTCGGCTGCGTTGCCGGGCAGCGGGTAGACCCGCCAGAGCACGGTTTCGAACGTCACGCCCGAACCGGAGGTGTGGCTGCGTACCTCGGGGATCAGCCCGAGCCCGCGGGCGATCACGGCCTCGCCGGCGACGAGCGCGGCGCCCGCGAACGGACCGGGGCCGGGCAGGCCACGCGGATCGCCCGCCGCCGGCAACGCCAGCCGGATCTCGTCGGGGGAGAGCTTGGAGAGGCTGGGCAGCGCGTCGCGTAGCGGCACGTCGGTCCAGGTGCCGGGGGCGTCGGCGACCAGGTGCTCCTCGTCGCCGGCGATCTCGTCGGCGATTTCGTCGTACGGCACCAGGCCGGCGCGCCACGCGCGCACCCACGCGACAAAGCGGCTGGAGCGACGCGACGCCAGGGTCGCCGCGCCTACTGCGGGGGACATGCAGGCAAGGGTACGTGCCGCGCACCGCGTTGTCTCGGCTGCGCGGGGCTCCTCACCATGGCCCCGCTCACCCTCGCACCCGGCGTGCCGACCCGCGCCGCGCCGTCCGGGCGACTACCGTCGCTGCCGTGGTGCGGGACGGACGGTATGGCGAGGATGTGCTCTCGGGCAACTGGCGGCGGCGCAAGGCGGTGCCGGAGGTGGACGCCGAGCCGGAGTTGGTGGTCGAGGACGCTGATTCGGGCTTCTGCGGCGCCGTGGTCGGGTGGGAATCCGGCGCGGTCGTGCTGGAGGACCGGCACGGCCGGCGACGGAACTTCCCGCTGCTGCCGGCGGCGTTCCTCCTCGACGGCACGACGGTGACCCTGCGTCGCCCCGCGCCGACCGCGACGGCGACCGCCCCTCGGCGCACCGCCTCCGGTTCGGTGGCGGTGGCCGACGTACGGGCCCGGGTCGCCAAGGCGAGCCGGATCTGGGTCGAGGGCATCCACGACGCGGCGCTCGTGGAGCGGATCTGGGGCGACGATCTGCGCATCGAGGGCGTGGTGGTGGAGCCGCTGGACGGCATCGACGCGCTCGCCGACGACGTGCGGGGCTTTGCGCCGGGGCCGGGGCGGCGGCTGGGCGTACTCGTCGACCACCTGGTGCCGGGCTCGAAGGAGAGTCGCATCGTCGCCGGGGTGACATCGCCGTACGTGCTGGTCACCGGGCATCCCTACATCGACGTGTGGCAGGCGGTGAAGCCGGCCCGGGTCGGCCTGCGGGCGTGGCCGGTGGTGCCGCCGGGACGCCCGTGGAAGGAAGGGGTCTGCGCCGCGGTCGGGGTGGCCGAGCCGGCCGACATGTGGCGGCGCATTCTCGCCAGCGTGAGTGGCTTTCAGGACGTCGAGACGCCGCTGATCAACGCGATGGAGCGGCTGATCGACTTCGTCACCGACCCCACCTGATCACGCGGAGCTCGCACCGATCAGGAATCGTCGAGTGTGCTCGTCGGCTCGTCCCAGGTCATGGTGAGCGGCGGGCCCGGCTGCGCGGGCCGCCAACCCCGGCCCAGCGCCGTGGTGATGGCCGACGCGACGATGCCGGGGCGCACCACCTCGGCCGGCAGGCCCTGCCCCGGCCGTGGGTGCGCCCAGGGCAGCGAGACCACGAGCAGCGCGCCCGGCTCGTCGGCCCGCTCGACGACGAAGGAGAGCGGCGCGGGATGGACGGTCGGGCGCCGGCGGACCATCCAGCGGTAGTCGACCCCGTCGACGGTGATCGGCCGGGACCCCTTCCTCGGCAGGGCCATGCACGCCTCCGTCAGGCCTCGGTGTCCGGATCACGGTGGAAGATGAAGGTCGCGATGTCCAACGCCACCGGCACGCCGGCCGGGTCCCGGCGGACCGCCAGGATCTCCCCCGCGTTCATTCCCGACCTGCCCCGCCAGCGGTCCGCGCCCTCGCGCGCGAAACGCTGCGGCACGGCGCCGGCCGGGCGGGTCAGCGTCAGCACCAACTCGTCGCGGCCGGCGTCCCACGACGCCTGGTATTCGCGCCCCATCCACCACCAGCGGCCGCAGAGCGCGGCGATCTCCGGTGGCGGGGCGACCGGCGGCCGCCACGGCTCGGGCCGCACCGGCTCGCGGTCGAGCACGGTGGTGAGCACGCGCAGCGCCAGCGCCCCGAGCGACCCGTCACGGAAGCCGTACGCGTTGGCGTAGCCGATCACGGCCGTGCGCGACGGCCGGTGCACGGCCAGGGTGGAGATGTAGCCGGGCATGGAGCCGCCGTGCCCGACGAAGACCCGCTCGCCGACCCGGTAGAGCTCCAGCCCCAGGCCATGCCCGTGGGTCCACGAGTCGAGGTCGCTGATCACGACCGGCGCGCACATCTCGGTGACGGTCGCCGGCGCCATCACGGTCGGGGTCGGGTCGGCCAGGAAGGCGGCCCACTTGGCGAGGTCGGTGGCGGTCGACCAGAGTTGCCCGGCGGGGGCCATCGCGCCCGTGTCGGTGCGCGGTTCCTCCCGCAGCGTGCCGTGCCACGGGTGGACGACATAGCCGCGGGCGTACGGCTCGATCGGGTGGTACGAGGTGCGGCGCATGCGGAGTGGGTCGAAGAGCCGCTTGGTGAGCAGGGTGGTCCAGTCCTCGCCGGTGATCCGCTCCAGGACGCCGCCGAGCAGGCCGTACGCGAGGTTGGAGTAGTGGTAGGTGCGGTGCGGCGTGAAAGCCACCTTGTCGGGGGTGAGCCCGGCGAGGAGCGCGTCGAGGTCGGCGCCGGTGCTGCGTTCCCACCACTCGCCCTCCGGCTCGCGCTGCAGCCCGCCGGCGTGGCCGAGGAGTTGCCGCAGCGTGACGCTGCCGACGGCGGTGCCGGGCAGATGCCGGTAGAGCAGGTCGTCGAGGCTGAGCCGCCCCTCGTCGCGGAGTTGCAGCACGAGGGCCGCTGTCATCGTCTTGGAGATCGACCCGATCCGGTACTGCGTGCTGGGGTCGGGGCGGGGCTGCTCGCCGGCTCCGGTGAAGTGCGCCAGCGCGCCGTCGCGCACCAGGCCGAGGACGAGCGAGGGGACCTGTCCCACGGACTGCGCCTCGGTGACGAGAGCATCGATGAGCCGCTCGGTTTCCGGCAGCAGCGACACGATGGGGACTCCTTTGCTCGGTGCGGCGACGGTGCCCGGCGGGGTTCGCGGCCGTGGTGGCCGGGCGGCGTGGGCATCAACCGGGTCAACGCGGAGATCGGCTTCACGTTACCGTCGCCATGGTCAGCTTCACCGATCGTGAATCACGAGCGTCCACGTGTCACGATCTATACGTGGAGCCTGTTCTGTGGATCGTGTTGGGTGTGCTTCTGGCCATCGCGGAGATCTTCACGACGACGCTGCTTCTGATCATGTTCGCCGTGGGGGCGTTCGCCGCCGCCGGGGCCGCGGCGCTCGGTGCGCCGGTGCCGGTACAGGCGATCGTCTTCGCCGTGGTGTCGGCGGCGACGGTCCTGGTCGCCCGCCCGACCATCCGGCGGCACATGCGCCCGGCCGTGGAGAGCGGTGAGCAGCACTTCGGGGTCGAGGCGCTCGCGGGTTCGCCCGCGATCGTGCTGGAGCGGGTGGACGCCGACGGTGGCCGGGTGAAGATCGACGGTGAGTCGTGGAGCGCGCGCTCCTACGACGGCACGCAGGCGTTCGAAGCGGGCGAGCGGGTGCGGGTCATCGAGGTGAAAGGCGTGACCGCCATGGTGTGGCGGGATGATCTGTCCAACCTCTGAGTTGAAAAGGTGAACTTATGGAGCTTGTGATCGGCGTCCTGGTCGGGGCGATCGCCCTGATCACGGTGATCACCCTCATCCGGGCGGTGCGGATCGTGCCGCAGCAGCGGATGGACGTGGTGGAGCGGCTCGGCAAGTACAAGCGCACGCTCGGCCCCGGTCTCAACCTTCTGGTGCCCTTCGTCGACGCGGTCCGCACCAAGGTCGACATGCGTGAGCAGGTGGTGAGCTTCCCGCCGCAGCCCGTGATCACCTCGGACAACCTGGTGGTCTCGATCGACACCGTGCTCTACTTCAAGGTCGTCGACCCGGTGCGGGCCACCTACGAGATCTCGAACTTCCTGCAGGCCATCGAGCAGTTGACGGTGACCACGCTGCGCAACGTGATCGGCTCGCTCGACCTGGAGCGGGCGCTGACCAGCCGCGAGGAGATCAACAGTCACCTCTCGGGGGTGCTCGACGAAACCACCGGTCGCTGGGGCATCAAGGTGACCCGCGTCGAGATCAAGGCGATCGAACCGCCGCCGAGCATCCGCGACTCCATGGAGAAGCAGATGCGCGCCGAGCGCGATCGGCGCGCGGCGATCCTCACCGCCGAGGGGCACAAGCAGTCCCAGATCCTCTCCGCCGAGGGTGAGAAGCAGGCCGCGGTGCTGCGCGCCGACGGTGACCGGCAGGCCCGCATTCTGCAGGCCGAGGGGCAGGCCAAGGCGATCCGTACCGTCTTCGACGCCATCCACCAGGCCAACCCGAGCCAGAAGGTGCTCGCCTACCAGTACCTGCAGGCGCTGCCGCAGATCGCCAACGGCCAGGCCAGCAAGGTGTGGATCGTGCCGGCCGAGCTGACCAAGGCGCTGGAAGGACTCGGCGGGGCGCTCGGCGGGCTGAGCCAGATGGCCGACGACGTGCCGTCGCAGTCGGTCGATTCCGCCGCGGTCGAGCGGGAGGCGGCGGCCGCCGCCGAGGCCGCCGCCGAGGCCGCGGCCGAGGAGGCCCGCCGGGTCACCGACGAGGTACGCGCCGCGGAGGCGCAGGTCACCTCCGGCACCGCCGCACCGAAGGGCCTGCCGGCGCCGGAGCCGGTCGCGCCGTCCACCCTCACCAACGAAGCCGCCCCCGCGCAACCCGCCGCCGGCGCATCCGAAGCCGCGGCAGACGGCGCCGCTCCGGCGCGGCAGCCAGAGCGGGGCTGACAACGGAACGCGGGGCGCAGGCCAGCCTGCGCCCCGCGCCCCGGTCACCGCGGCGGTGCCCGCCCGCCCCGCAAATCCGAGAACTCTCCGCATGACCCCCGGACGCCTGCCACGATCGGTCGTAACCACCACCGGTTCGCCAGGCACGCCGAAGCCGCACGCGCCCGGCTGCGAGGAGGTCGGCAATCCGATGACCCAGGCCGCGAAATACACCCGACCACCCACGACCGCCTCCGCGGTCACGCGGTCGGCGTCCCTGCGGATCGTCGCCCGCACCGATGCCGGTGTCGCCGTACTGGCCGCCGCCGGCCCGCAACGTCCGAGCGGACCGGCGACGAACGGCAGTTGGGCCTGGTCGGTGCGGCAGTTCACCCGCGCCACCATGTGGGTCCTGCCGGTGTACGGGCTGGTCTACGGCGCCAGCACGATGGGCGACCTGCACGCGGGCGGCCCATCGTCCTATCTGGACCACCGGCAGCCGGTCCGGCTGATCGGCTGGATCGTCGCCCTCTGCCTGGGTCTGGTGTCGCTGGTGGCGCTCGCCGGATTGCACGCCGCGACCCGCGGCCGGCGCAGCGCCGCGATCGGGCTCGTCATCGGGCTGGCCGGCGCCGCGCTGATGCTGCCGTTCATCGTGCTGCCCGGCCGGACGGAGATCGGCGTCGTTCCGGCCGGTGCGTTCGTGGTGGCCGGCTCGGCCCTCTACAGCCTGGGCTGGCTGCTGGTGGGCTGGGCCGTGGTGCGATCGCAGGTGTTCTCCATCGTCGACGGCGTCATGGTGATGCTCGCGGCGCCGATGCTGGGCATCGTCGCGCTCTTCGTCGGCCCGCTGCAGACCGTCGGGGCGATGCTCATGCTCGCCGCCGGCATCGGCCTCGCGTGGACCGCGGGAAGGCTGGTGCCGTCCGTCGGCCCGGCGGTCCCCGAGGCTGCCCCACCCGCGCCACCCGTGACGCACGGCGGTGACGGCGCGGCCGTCGGCCGACCCGACTCGTACGCCCGCGTCACCACCCAGGACACGGCCAGCTCTTCGTGACCAGCGACAATCGGCGGCGTGTCCGTCGAACTGATCACCGACCCTGACGACGAGCGGCTCGCCGACTACCGGGCGCTGACCGACGTCGAACTGCGCACCCGCTGGGAGCCGCCGCACGGCCTCTTCATCGCCGAGGGGGAGTTGGTGCTGCGCCGGGCGCTGCGGGCCGGCTACCCGCCCCGGTCCTTCCTCGTCGACGCCAAGCGGGTGGACCAGCTGGGCGACCTGCAGAGCCAGGACGCCCCCGTCTACGCCGCCACCCCCGACGTGCTGGAACGGGCGACCGGGTTCCACGTGCACCGGGGGGTGCTGGCGTCGTTCCACCGGCGGGCCCTGCCGACCGCCGCCGAGGTCCTGGCGGGCGCGCGGCGGATCGCGATCCTCGAGGACGTCAACAACCACACCAATCTGGGCGCGATTTTCCGGGGCGCCGCCGCGCTCGGTATCGACGCGGTGCTGCTCTCACCCTCGTGCGCCGACCCGCTCTACCGGCGCAGCGTACGGGTGAGCATGGGGGAGGTGTTCGCGGTGCCGTACGCGACGTTGTCGCCCTGGCCGGACGGACTGGCCCAGGTGCGCGAGGCGGGTTTCGCGGTGCTGGCCCTGACCCCCGCCGCGGACGCGCTGCCGATCCAGCACGTCGACGCCGCCCACCGGGCCCGCGCCGCCCTGCTGCTCGGCGCGGAGGGGCCGGGGCTGTCCCGGCACGCGCTGCGCGCCAGCGACCTGCGGGTGGCGATCCCGATGCGGCGCGGCGTGGATTCGCTCAACGTCGCCGCCGCCTCGGCGGTCGCCTTCTGGGAGCTGGGCCGCGACGACCCGCTGTGACCGCGGGACCGTTCCTCATCGGCGTGCCGCCGCAGGTCGCGCCCCGGGTGAGGGTGATCCGGACGGTACGGTGATCGCCGTGTTCCCTACCGTCCGTGAGGTGCTTGCCCTCGACCCCGTCCGCCACGGCGGGCCGCGGGTCGTCGCCGCCGACGCGCACCTGGATCGGCCGGTGCGCTGGGTGCACGTCGCGGAGGTGCCCGACATCGCCTCGCTGCTGCGCGGCGGCGAACTGGTGCTCACCACCGGCATCGGCCTGCCCGCCGACGACGCCGGTCTGCGGGCGTTCATCGGTGATCTCGCCGACGTGGGGGTCGCCGGGCTCGTGGTGGAGCTCGGTCGCCGCTACACGGGCAGCGTCCCCCGGGTGATGGCCGCGGCGGCCGAGCGGCGTGGCCTGCCCCTGGTGGAGCTGCGCCGGGCCACCCCGTTCGTGCGGATCACCGAGGCGGTGCACGCGCTGATCGTCGACGCCCAGCTCACGGAGCTGCGCGCCACCGAGGAGATCCATCAGCGCTTCACCGAGCTCTCCGTCGAAGGCGCCGAGCCGGCCCAGGTGGTGCAGGAGGCGGCGGCGCTGGCCGGCTGCCCGGTGATCCTGGAGAACCTCTCCCGTCAGGTGCTCGCCTACGACACCGCCGGGGACAGCGCGGAGTTGCTGCTCGACGGCTGGGAGCAGCACTCGCGGCGGATCCAGCCGGCGGGGCGCACCGCGTACGACGCGGACGCCGGTTGGCTGGTCACGACCGTCGGCGCGCGGGGCCAGGACTGGGGGCGGTTGCTGCTGCGCTGGCCGGCGCCGGGGGTCTCGGCCGATGCGGCCGACCCGCCGCCGACCCGGCTCACGATCCTGCTGGAACGGGCCGCCTCCACGCTCGCGCTGGGGCGGCTCATCCGTCGCGACGCCGAAGGCCTGGAACGGCAGATCCACCGCACCCTGCTGACCGCCCTGCTCGACCACGCCCGCCCGGTCGACGAGGTGGCGCTCCGTGCCCGCGCCCTCGGGGTCGCCCTCGAACGCCGCCACCTGGTGGGCGTCGTGGTGCGCCCCCGCACGGACGAGCCCGGCGTGGAGCCCGGCACCGAGGCCGCCCAGGCCCGTCTCCGTGACCTCGCCGAGGCGGTCAGCCAGGCGCTGCGGGAAGCGAAGCTGACCGGCCTGGCCAGTGCGCTGGACGAGCAGGCCGTGGGGGCGCTGCTGGCGCTCCGCGACGCGGGGGAGGAGGAACGGGCGCTCGCCGCGTTCGCCGCGGCGCTGCACCGGGTACGCCTCGACGCGGCCGTCGGCGGCCCCCGTGCCGCGCGCCTGATCGTCGCCGCCGGCGCGGGCGTCGGCTCGCTGCGCGAGGCGCGGCGGTCCCTCATCGAGGCGCGGCAGGTCGCCGACGCGGCGCGCCGCGACCGCCGGGACATGGCGGTGTTCCGGCTGCCGCACGTCGGCCTCGCCGGCCTGCTGCATCTGCTGCGCGAGGAGCCGCGCCTGCAGACGTTCGTCGAGCGCGAGCTGGGCGCACTGCTGGCGTACGACGCGAAGCACCCGCGCGAGCAGTTGCTCGGCACGCTCCGGGCGTATCTGGAGAACGGTCGGAACAAGTCGGCGGGCGCAGCCGCGGCGCACCTGTCGCGGCCGGCGTTCTACGAGCGGCTGGCCCGCATCGCCCGGATCCTCGACGCCGACCTCGACGCGGTGGACGTCTGCCTGTCGCTGCACGTCGCGCTGCTGGCGCTCGACGCCGTACGGGACACCTGACCCGGCCACCGTCCAAGGCGCCGATGTCGCCTCGCGCAGCGTTGAGGTTGGAAAGTGATCACGCGTCCGACTACCGGGTGCAACCTTGCACCTCGAGGAGGAACGCAAGGGGGGCATGGCGGGCACGTCAGACGGTGATGACGACTTTCGCTCGCGCGTGTTCACCTTCGAGGTACCCGATGGCTTGGGGCACCTCGTGGAGCGGATAGGTCCGGTCGATGACCGGGGTGAGGCGGCCGGCCTCGGCGTGGGCGCGGAGCGTGTCGAGGTGCTGCCGGCTGGGCGCCGTCGTGAGTGTGACGATGCGGTGTCGAACGAAGGGTGCCAGCAGCCGCCCGCGCGCGATGAGCCCGATCGGGCCGATGAGGCTGCCGCCGCGGTACACGCCGCCGCCGGAGAGCACCAGCGTCCCGGCCGGGGTCAGTGCCCGCCGGAGCGCGGTGAGTGAGCGGTTGCCGACCAGGTCGAACACGACGTCGTGGCGGCGGGTGTCGTGGGTGAAGTCGTCGCGGGTGTAGTCGACGACGTGGTCGGCGCCGAGGGAGCGGACCAGGTCGACGTTGCGGCTGCTACACACCCCGGTCACGGTCGCGCCGAGCGCCTTGGCCAGTTGGACGGCCAGGGTGCCGACGCCGCCGGAGGCGCCGTTGATGAGAACGCGGTGGCCGGGCTCGACCTGCCCGACGTCGCACAGTCCCATGAGTGCGGTGATACCGGCCAGCGGCAGGGCGGCCGCCTGCTGCGGCGTCAGGTTCGCCGGCTTCGCCGCGACCAAAGTCTCGCGCACGCATACGTACTCGGCGAACGCGCCGTTGGCGTCGCCGAGGTCGCCGAAGACGGCGTCGCCCGGGCGCACCTGGCGAACGTGGGCGCCGACGGCCTCAACCCGGCCAGCGAAGTCCCGGCCACGGATGCGCGCCCGAGGCCGTGACCGGCCCATGGCCAACCGCGCCATCCATGGATCGCCACGCATGGCATGCCAGTCGTAGGCGTTGAGCGCGGCGGCCTCCACTCGCACGAGCACCTCGTCGGCGGCAGGCACCGGCGCGTCGACGTCCGCGAGCATGAGCGTCTCCGGCGGACCGTACCGGTCTTGGACAATCGCCTTCATCATCCCCTCCTCCAAGTGTACGGCGTACACCTCGCATGAATTAACGTAGGTGTACGCCGTACACCTGTCAAGAGGGTTATGGTTCAACCCCCGCGGGAAGACAAGGACCGAGATGGCCGAGCAGGTTGAGACGCTGCGCCGGACGCCGCTGAGCAGGGACCGGATCCTGCGCGCCGCCGTCGCGCTCGCCGACGAGGCCGGGATCGAGTCCCTCAGCATGCGCAACCTCGCCCAGGATCTGGGCGTCGTGCCGATGGCCCTCTACAAGCACGTGGCCAACAAAGACGAACTGCTCGACGGCATGATCGACGTGGTCGTCGGCGAGATCGACCCGCCCGCGCCCGACGCCGACTGGAAGCACGCGGTCCGCCGCCGCATCCTCTCGGCACGGCAGGTGCTGCGGCGCCACCCCTGGGCGCCGCTCGCGATCGAGTCCCGGAACATGGCGACGCCGGCCGTCCTCGCCTACCTCGACTCGATGATCGGAACGTTCCGGGCCGGCGGGTTCTCCGCCGACCTCGCGCACCACGTGATCCACGCGATGGGCAGCCGCATCCTGGGCTTCAGTCAGGAACTGTTCGACGCCTCCCGGCGCGCTGGCCGGTCCGGCACGACCAACCCAGACCCGCCGGCGCCCCTACCACCGGAGATCGCGGCCAGGTTCCCGCACCTCGCGGAGATCGCCATGGCGGCGTCCCACGACGACGCGTCCGCCGTAGGGCAGGGCTGCGACGACCAGTTCGAGTTCGAGTTCGCGCTGGACCTGTTGCTGGACGGCATTGAACGACTGCAACAGCAAGGCTGGACATCGTCACACCGACCCCGGTGAGATGTCAGCACGAGCCATGACGCACGGCCCGTCACGGTGGGTGCGCGCGGATCGCGCCAATCCGCACACGTGATCTTGGCTGTCGTGTGTCGCTGAATCTCAGGAGTTCATGGGCGCTTCCCACTGCCGGCACTTGGCGGAGAAGGACACGGGTCGAAACCGGCTCGGCGTAGCGCGCGATCACGTATTTGTGATCGGGTGAGGCTTATCGGGGCGACATCTTTCTGTCATGCAGAAGAGCGATTCCGAGAGGAGCCAGACTGTGTAAGGCCAGATTCCCGGTCCGGAGAGTCACGATGATTCCCGCCTCGCGAAGTATCCGGGTGTGATAACTCACGGTCGCCGGCGATGCGTGAACGCGCCGGGCCAATTCTGTTGTCGTGCGTTCGCCACAGGTGGCGATGTGTTCGAGGATGGCTGCCTTGGTATCACCCAGGAGCGCCGCCAATGCTCGGCCCGGCTCGGCGGTGGACGGGGCGGCCAACCAATGGGGGTCGGGGGTTACCGGATAGACGAGGACCGGCGGAAGATCCTGATCAGCGAACGTGATGGGGAAACGGTGGCAGAACAGCGAGGGCACCAACAGCAGTCCTCGCCCGTTCAGATGAAGCTGGTGGTCGCAGGGGTAGTCGACCTCAAGCACCGGAGGTCGCCAGCGCACGGATGGTCCCAGACTGGCAAGCAGCGCTTCCACGCCACCGCCGGCCAGAGCGCGGGTGCGCTGGGCGCGATCGGCGTGGAAGTGCGTCGAGATTTCGGACTGGTAGGGCGCCAGCGCGATGTCGTAGAAGACGCGCAGGGCCTCTCCAAGCCGGTCCACGGCCTCGGGGTCGCCGCAGGCAAGTGAGTCGATCCAGGACGATGAGGGCCGCGAACCGGGCCTGACGAGATCGAGGCGCACCAGCTGGGCCCGCAGTTGGGCTGGCGGCGTTGCGCGCACGGCCTTGAGGCCATCCTGGAGGCTCGGTAGAGAGCCGGACGGGGTGAGGAAATCCGGGAAGTATCTACTTCGCGCGGGCGCCAGCGATGCCAGCATCCGAACCGCGCCGGTCGCGCCACGACGTGCGATCGCGGCGACGGTCGCTCGCCTCCAACCATCGAACACGATCTTAGCGGTCGGTCGCAGAAGCTCGTGAAGGCTCAGCACGATCTCCCACATCGGGTCGGGAGCGGATGCGATGCGAGTACGAGCCAGATCCTGACCTGTTGCGTAGATCCGGAGCATCGACAGCCCTCTTCACCGTGGGTCTTTCGAACGTGCTCGAAGCGCGCTCCATCGTGCCGACCCGACGGCGACACTGCAAGCGCAAAAGTCGAGCAACGCGAACCACGTTCGACTCCCTCCATTGCCGTCACGCTGGCGGCGGGTACGGCGCCCCCCGGAGCGCCTCAAAGGAAAGTGAGAACAGATGAGACGACAACTGCTCAGGCTGTCGGTGGCGGTGACGTTCCTGCTGGCCGGCGGGTTCGTCGCGGCGCCGGCCCAGGCCGCCACCGTGACGAGGCTGGCGGTGACCTGGCAGAAGCAGACCACCGGCTACTACTGCGGCCCGGCCGCCACGCGTATCTCCCTGTCCGCCAAGCGGAGCTCGCTACCCAGCCAGGCCCAGATCGCGGCGGTGGAAAACACGTCGAGCAGCACCGGGACGTTCCGCACGGGCATCAAAGCAGGTCTCGACAATTGGCTGCCTTCCATGAACGCAACCATTGCGGAAGTCAGCAACCCGATGACCTCCGCGCAGAAGACCACCTTCCTCAGCCGCATCAAGAGTGACGTGAACGGCGGCTGGGCCCCGGTCGTGAACATCGTGGTGCGGCCCGGCGGACCGCGGCCGCCCGGCTGGAGCAACCCCAGCTCCACAATCGACCACTGGCTCACAGTCGTCGGGTACGACAGCGACAACTTCATCTACGTCGCCGACCCCGCGTCCGGGAGCCCCGGGTTCGCCGACTACCAGCAGTACCGGATTCCCTGGACCACGATGACGGCCATCGTCACCAAGACCTACGTCTGGTGATCTGAGATGCTGACGGCGCCGGGGCCCCCTCCGGCGCCGTCAGCTCGCGCCCGGCACGTCGGGTTTTCCGTGGCGCGTCCGGCCCGCCTCTCACTTGCCCCGATCCGTCGCGCGCCAAGCGGCGCGACGAGGCGCTCGGCGCGATTCGCGTTGCCTTTGAGGAGTACGACGTAGCCGAGACAGGGAGGTCCTCATGGAATGCGATGTCAACCGGAGCGCGCGCAGCGGGCAGTTCGTCAAGTCGAGCACGGCCGAGCGCGACCCCCGGCACACCACGACCGAGCACGTCGACGGGAGCGCGGGCGACCGCGAGGTGCACCGCAGCGTCAGCGCCGGCCGTTTCCTGACGGAGACGACTCGAAGCTGCACGAGTCCACTACCGAAAATCAGCACCTCTGACGGGTCGCAGGAGGTCGAGAAGCCGCGCGGTCGGGCGGATCGCGGTCACAGGTTTTTGGCCATGTTGCGGCCGGTCTCGGTGAAGCCCAGCTGCTCGTAGAGGGCCCGGGCGCCGGTGTTGTGGGCGAAGACGTGCAGACCGATTCTGGTCAGCGCGTTGTCGTGGCACCAGTGCTCGGCGGCCAGCATGATCGCGCGGCCGTAGCCCTGGCGGCGTACGTCGGGTTCGACGGCGACGTTGTAGACGAACGCGGTGTCGTGGGTGACTTTGACCCAGAGGAAACCGACCCGGCGGTCGCCGTCGTAGGCGTACCAGAAATGGTGGTCAGGGGTGGCGGACTCGTCGGGGAGCAGCCGCGCGTAGGTGTCGGCGGCGTTGCGGGCCGCGTCCTGCGCCGACTGGCCCGACGCGGCGACGCTCTGCGCGTAGTGCGCCTCGGTCTCGGCCCGCCACGGCTTGTACTGATCCGCGGTCATCGGCTCCAGCCGTACGCCCGTCATGACCGACAACCTACCGACTCAATAGCACCCGCGCGCACTCTCAGTTCGGGACCGCCGGACCCGGGCGACCCTAGCGTTGCGCGCATGCGAACACGTACCCGTCGTGCCGTCGACCGATTCAATGCCTGCGTCCTCGGCCTGCGGTCGTCGCCCCGGTTCGGGAAGGCGGTCAGCGGCGTACGTCTTTCCCGACGCCAAGGGCTGGTGGCGCAACTTCATCGGCGACGGTGCCCCGCTCACCGTCCAGCTGGACGGCGTCGACCGCCCCGGCCACGGCCTGGCCCACCGCGACGCCACGGGCCGGGTGACCGTCACGGTCCGCCTAAGAGGTCGCGCGGAATGGTGGTGGTCATCGGCGGCGGTTGGGGCGGCCCTCCCATCGGTAGAGGATCCATGCGCGTCGGGTCAGGCTACGGAGAGTGATGATCGCGTCGGCGAGGTCGAAGTACGCGTCGATGACCTTCTCGGTTCGTTCGTAGCAGCGTTGCAGCCAGTTGAACGCGTTGTGCCAACTGTTCGTCCGTTCGACGTGCCACCGTTGGCCCGCCTGGATGGGCGCCTTGTCGCCCTTGCGGGCGATCTCGCCGGTCAGGCCGCGTTCGGTCAGCAGCGTGCGGGTGGCGGCGGAGTCGTACCCGGCGTCGAGATGCACCGTGATGGTCTCCGACAGTGGGCCGAGGCCGTCGAGGTGGTCGAGGGTGGGTGCCAACAGTGGTGAGTCGTGCCGGTTCGCGCCGGCCAGGACCCGGCCGAGGGGAATGCCGTAGCCGTCGACCATCGTGGAGCGTTTCATGCCCCGCTTGCCGCGGTCGACCGGGGACCGCCCGGCACAGTCACCACCGCCGGGGGCCTTGGTGATGCAGCCGTCCACAGCGATGTCGTCCAGGACCAAGCCGACGAGCCGGTCGTAGGCGTCCACCGCGATCTGCTTGAGCTGGGCGAACACCCCGAGGTGAATCCACTCATCACGACGACCACGGATCGTGGTGGCCGAACAGGTGGCATCGGCGATCGCCTCGTAGGAACAGCCGAACCGCAGCACCTGGACCAGCTTATCGAACACGACGCGGTCATCGACCCGCCTACGGTGACAGCCCAACGGATGCGCCGGCTGGTACATCGGCCGCTCCGGTAGCAGCGCGGCGAACTGGACCCACAACGGCTCGATCAGCCATGCCGGGAGAGCAGGCACAGAACCTCCCGTAATCACGAAGTGTCAGCAACTTCATGATCAGCGGTTCTGTGCCTGCACTCGTTCAGACACGTCAGCCAAGCCCACCACTACGCGCGGCCTCCAAATGTTGGTTACTGAGGTAGGACGCCTGCGGCTACTGCCTTCAAGTCCGCAACTGGCACATTCCCGTTTCCTCCGACGACGATCACCACACCGTTCGGTGTCGTGATCACCACATTGTGGGCTGTATCCTCAGTGCCCACGAATCTGGTGAGCTGGGCTCGGCCAGCCGGAACCTCGTATCTATCGATCACCTTGGCACCCTTGATGGCCCATCCGGTCAACCATTCGGTGACCTGTTCCCGATCAGCCTCAGCTGTCGTCCGTTCCGGGCGCAGCACCGAGATATCAAGCCAATTGCCCCCATTGGGCAGCACATACGTACGCAGCGCCGTTGCGGCGGTCGGATGTTCTGACGCGGGCACGGAGCCGTCGTTGTGCAGCTGGTCCTCCGACACTGCGTAGCTAGCAGATCCGTTCCCAGGAACACCGACCCGGAGCCCGTCGGGCACGAAAGTGACACGGTATCCATCTAGCGGCTCGTGGATCGGGTCCGCAGCTGCGGTCGGCGAGGCGGCCGCGATCGAATCAGTGGTCGAGCTAGGAGGGGAGGCGAGATGGGCGGGTCCTGTCAGCGTGACCACGATTGCAGCGGCAACGGCTGTCGCGGTCACTGCGCCGCCTGCCGCTACGGCACGTAGAACCCGGCGCCTGCGTACGCCTCGATGCACTCCGGTAATGAACGCGTCGGTGACTGGAAGGGCGAAGTCCCCCTTGTCCAGGATGGCTAGTTCGTCGGCGGGGTTCTCGGCCACCAGAATCGCCCTTCTGCTGTCATGGTCGCACGGAGGCTGGACAAGCCTCGGGAGAGTTGAGACCGCACCGTCGCTGGGGTGCAGCCCAGTAGGCGGCCGATCTCGTCGTCCGTCAGATCAGCCAGGTATCGCAGTGCGATCGCTGCCCGCTGCTTCGGCGGCAGGGTCGCGAGGATTTGCCGGATCGCAGCTGTCGAGTCCACCGCGGCCAGTGCGGTGTCCTCGCGCGGCGTTTCCGGGATCTTGTCAGTCAGCATCGGCCTGCGACGTCGTCGCTCGTTGAGGAAGAGATTGACCATGGTGCGCTGGGCATAGCCGACGGGATTCCCGTCCGAGCGCAGCCTTGACCAGGCGAGTCCGACGCGAATGAGGGTTTCCTGGGCGAGGTCTTCCGCAGCGGTCCGGTTCAGCGTCAGGATGTGGCCTAGACGCAGGAGCCCGGCAGCGCTCTGTCGTGCAAACGCCTCGAACCCGGAGCCGTCCGGTGGGAATGCTGACACCTTCACACTATGACTACACGGCGAGTCCCCAGAGATGTTGCATAGGCCCCTGATTTCTGTAGAAGCAGCTGCTGACACGAGACGGGCCCGGCAGCAAGCTCATCGACCGACGGGTCAGGAGGCGCAGCGGGCCGCCGTACGGCAATCCGTTCGTGCGGGCCGTGAGGACGGACGAACAGTTGGCACATCGCGTTCAACCGGCTGCGACGCTGCTACGAACGAACCGAGAAGGTCATCGACGCGTACTTCGACCTCGCCGACGCGATCATCACTCTCCGTAGCCTGACCCGACGCGCATGGATCCTCTACCGATGGGAGGGCCGCCCCAACCGCCGCCGATGACCACCACCATTCCGCGCGACCTCTAAGGCGGTCAGCCGTAACGAGAGGTCGCGGCGTTGTGATTCTTGGGTTCGGTGCAACGCGTGAGGGGCTGTCCGGAACCATCGCA
Source organism: Micromonospora sp. NPDC049679 (assembly GCF_040659735.1). NCBI lineage: Bacteria > Bacillati > Actinomycetota > Actinomycetes > Micromonosporales > Micromonosporaceae > Micromonospora > Micromonospora sp. NPDC049679. The sequence continues at coordinate 189,379 of NZ_JBFANZ010000003.1, read as the reverse complement.
TTCTCGGCGACAGCTACGTCCGCGATTCGATCCTTGAGCGTGACGTCGGAAGCTGGGCAGCGGTGCGCGGGGGATCGAACCGACCTTCCGACGAGGGTTCGCGATAGGCGGGTCAAACCATACGTACCCAGGTCATTGGGCGGTGAGTAACCGCTCACCTCTGACCGGGCTTTGTCGAGCCATCGTCGATCCTCTTTGGAGCAGCCGCATCGTCCTCTCCACTGTGCGTATCCGCTGCCGCGTACTCCGCTCATGGCTACGGTGGACCGAACGCAGGACGGGTTGGTTCAGCTTCGTGCAGTGACGTCTGGTGATGAGGACCTGATTCGGCACGCGAATCGCGCTGGGTGACGAGAGCGGAAATCGCTGGGGGTTCCTTCCCCCCAGCCGGCTAGCTCGACGCGGTAGCGCGAGGAACCCTGCTCATAGCAATCGTCCAGGGCAGAGTTGCTGCCTACGCGCTTTACCGGCTATACCGCAACCCCGTCGCGCTTGCGTACCCTTGTATCCAGCAAGGCCTTCAGGATAAAGGAATTGCGCGGCAACTTGTCGAGGCCATTAGCCGTCAATATGCAGACCATCTCGGGGTGTTGCTGAAGCGTCGGCATGACTACGGCCTGGACCTGATGTGGATTCGGCTGGGGTTTCGGCAGCGCGCGGAGATGCCTGGACGGAGTAAGGAAGACCATCCACTTGTGGCGTGGTGGCGCGATCATGGCCATACCGACCCGCTCTCCCGTTCCGAGCCTGCGATGTTGCGTGCTGCGGTCGATCGCAATATTTTGCGGGACCTGATGGATCCGGCTCGAACTGGTGCAGTCGAATCCTGCGCCTTGCGTGCGGATTGCATTGCTGACCAACTCGAACTCGTGGTCACCCCGGCGCTGCACATGGAGATCGCTGGCATCGCTGGGTCGGAGATGCGCGGTCAGTGCACGACCGTTAGAGGCTCCGGCGCGTCCTACGCCGTGGTTCGGAACGTGTTGAGCCAGGCGAGGGGTTGCCCCGACAGGGCCGCGTCGGCGAGGCGGTGGGCGGATGCGGTCTTGAGGGCGGCTCGGGAGCTGTCAATCCAGCGTTGGACGGTGTCTGTGCCCTGGTGGCGGTACTCCACTGCCTGGACGAGGCACTCCAGCTTGTCGGCGTCGCGGGCCACTACGGCTTCAAGGGTCTCGCCTGCCTCGTACTCGGTCACCGCGCCGGTGATGACGTCGACGGCGGCCGGCGGGCAATCGGCCACCTGGTCGGCGGTGATGTCAGTGTTGGCGGCCGCGGTGAGGTAGCGCTTGGCGATGTGCGGGATGTCGGTGATGCGGGTTTCCTGCGTGTCGTGCAGCAGGCACATCATCGATACCCGGGCAGGGTCGGCGCCTTCCATCGCGGCGAGGATCATGCCGATGATCGCGGTGCGGAACGAGTGTTCGGCGATCGACTCGGGGTCTTTGATGCCGGCGATCCACCAACCGGTTCGGGCCGCGCGCTTGAGTGTTCCTGCCTCGAAGATGAAGCTCATCGCGCCGGCGGCATCGTGGTCGTCGCTCATCAGATCGCCCCTGTGCCGGAGAGCCCGTCGGTACGCAGACTGTAGACGACAGACGTTAGCTCCCGCTGTGACTGGGGAGAGATGTGCCCGCTGTCGAGGAGCGTGGTGCTGCGGTCGAGAAGAGTTCGGCTGGTCGCCGTGTCGTCGTGCGTGATGCCTCGACGCGCGGTCAGTAAGGCCCAGAGGCTGTGGATGTTGAGGTCGACGAACGGGTGCGTGGGATCTAACCGGTCGACCAGGTGCCGCAGCAGGCGCGTGCCTCGCCACGTGGCCTTCTCGGCCGTCATGAAGAGGTCGTTCCGCTGCCGCTCCGGGATCTCGCCCACCCAGTAGGCCCAGTAGTTGAGCCCAGCTCGCTCGCAGGCGTCGTCCGGATGCGCTCGCGCGATGAAGTCACGCAGCAGCTCCGGGTCGCCCTGCTTGGCCAGCGAGGTAGCGACCGAGCGGGCGTCGGGCCACAGGGGCGACCATGTATGGAAGGTTCCGCGGTGGGTGCTGCTGGAGGTGGTTCGTCCGATCCAGGTAACGGACGCACCCGTGGGGTCCATGCCGGCCAAGAAGCACGCCTGCCGGTGGAGCAGAACCTCGTTGTCGCGGCGGCGGTTGGTTCGGTCCGCCAACACCTGGAGGTTGGCGAAGAACTCGCGCTGCTCACCGGCCTCAAGGGTGGGGCCAGGAGGGACGGGTCCGCGCCGGCTCGGCGACGGGATTCCCTTGAGGAGTGTTGGTGGCTGTCCGATCGCGGCCCACAGGACAAGATCGGTCAGCGGATGGGTGAGCACCGACCACCCAAGCGAGTGGTCGGCGATGTCGATCTTCTCGACGTTCGTGTCGAGGATCCCGGCGAGGATGAAATCCGCCTCGGCCGCGTCGTCGAGGGCGGCCAGAAACACGGCGTCGGCGCCGAGCCGAGCGAGCTTGTGGCGGATCGCGATCGCTTGACCGAACGCAACGGATGTGAACGGCCGCCGGCCGGATTCCCAGCTCTGCACGGTCGCGCGGTCCACGCCGAGCTGCGTGGCCAGCTGCTCCTGCGTCGTGGGAATCGACTCTCGGATGAGCTTGAGCATGTACCCGGTCACGGTGCCTCTTTGGCTTTGTCCGTGGCCCTGTCTCGCCATCCGACATCCCTATGTTGACCGGCACTCGACGTTTCTGCTCTCGGCCGCCGCCTCGACGCGGTTTGTGGCCAGGCCACTCGTACTGCTGGTGACTCCAACGGCCGTTGCCGTGATCGTAGCGTCGTAGTTATTGATCGTTCTAGATACCCGCACCGTAGCCGCCGACCGGCGAGATCAGCCTGCCCACGTCACGGGAGACAAGCATGAGCATCTGGCCTTGGCATTTCCGTCGCGCTCGCGCAGAACGCAGCCGTCGAGCGGTTCTTGATGCCGCTGCCCATCGGGATGCCGAAGAGAGGGACGCCGCCCGACGGCGGCTCCTGGGCGCGGTACAGAACCACGCAGCCACCGCGTCCACACAACCGCTACCCAGTCCACGGCCGCTGTCGGACGCGCGGGAGTCGGTTCAAACGTCCCCGCCGTGGATCGCGATCACTCGGACGAAGATCGCCGCAGGTGAGATCGACCCGGTTGACGCGATCGCGGAACTCCTGTCGCACCACCATCAACGCCGGGCGGGGAAGTAAATGGGAACGATCTACGGCTCAGACGCTTTCCGCCGGCACGCGCAATGGCAAGTCGAGTGCGCCGACGTCTTCCTGACCGTACACGCCGAGGCCGGTCTGAGCCTCTGCCGCTGCGGCCGGCTGCATCCGTGCAACGAGCGCCAGTACTGGCTCCGGATGCGCGAGCACTACGGCCGGCTGCTCGACGAATCACTACGGCAGCCGCGTACAGCAACCACCGGACCCGAACCCGGCCGAGAGTGACGGAGACGCCATTCGTGACCTCGTACCCACCGGCACCGACAGTTCGGGTCAGGCGAGCGCGGTGAGGGTCTTGGCGTATCCGGCCGGGACGAAGTGCGGACCGCCGGGGGTGAGCACGTCGGAGCGGGACGCCGCGCTCCACGCCGCGGGGGGCACGGCCGCGACGAGCGCCCGCACGACCGGGGCGTCGCGCCACTGCTCCTGCTCGGCGAGGAGGCCGAGCGCGACCAGTGACTCCTCGACCTCGCCGACGCACTCGAAGGGCTTGTGCGCGTCGATGCCGAGCAGCTCCAGATAGCCGGGCACCTGCGCCGGATCGGCGAGCAGGTCCACCCCGAAGATCCCCGCCAGTCGTTCTCGTGGCATGAACGGCGCCATGGCCAGGAACACGAAACGGCACTTCGGGCAGTCGGCGCACCAGCGGTCGCTCGCCCCGTGCAGCTTGAACGCGGCGTTGCAGCTGGTGACCACCGCGTCGTACGCGGTGAACTGGGCGAACAGCTTGGCGATGTGCAGTTCGGAGAGCGGACGGAGCAGGGAGAAGTAGGGCTCGGTGAGCCCGGCGTGGGCGGCGAGCGCGCCCCGCAGCAGTCCTTCGGCCTCGACGCCCTTGGACCACTGGTGGTTGATCTCGTGACCGTTCCAGATCAGGTTCGGGTCGGAGGCGGAGCGCTCGTTGGACATCACCACCGGACCGAGACCGTGCAGCACCGCCGTGGCGACCGCGATCAGCGAGTTGATCGCGGTGACCGGGATGTGCCCGTTGTAACCGCCGGCCTTGTTCAGCTCGAAGAGCTGCGGGTCGATCGCCCGACGGGCGGCGAGCGCGGCCAGGCCGGAGGCCTCGTTGACCGAGACGATCACGCGGTTGGGGTTGACCGAGAAGGGCACCGGGTCGAAGCCGGCGCGGCGCAGCGCCTCGAGGCTGACGATCGAGTCCTTGCCGCCGCCGACGGCCGACAGCGGTCGCCGCTCGCTGTTGTCGAGCGTCTCCGGGACCGGCGCCGACCCGTCCGGCACGGCGAGCGAGAGCTCCAGCACGTGCGGCAGTTGGTTGCGGTAGGCGTACTCGGCGAGGCCCTTGGTGTAGACGGCGGTGACCAGCGCGACGGTGGCCGGGTCGAGCGGCGCCGGCGCCAGCAGGGCGGGCGGGGCGGCGACCTTGTAGTAGCTCACCCCGGCGACGAGGTGGAGCAGCTCCAGCACCCGGTGGAAGGTCGACAGCGTCGCGGCGTCCGGGGGCGAGGAGGGGAGCGGGAAGGTGATCACCTCGGTGAACCGAAGCCCACCGCCGGGACCGTCCAGCGCGTACTCGAACGAGGCCACGCCCGTGGCGGGATCGAAGGAGAACGACGGGAACGCGAACTCCGTCATCTGCCGGATCTGCTCCTGCGCCACCCGTAGCTCCTCACTGTGTGCCGGCGAGCCATACTAGTCGTGCCGGTTTTCGTCGAATGCCGGCCGTTCACATACTGCCTGTTCCCGCCGAAGGAGTTCGCCGGTGCGTCTGGCTGACCTGCGTGGCCGTTCCGTCGCTGTCTGGGGGACCGGCCGGGAGGGCCGGGCCGCCGTGACCGCCATCGCCGCGCACGCCCCCGCCGAGCTGGTCGCGGTCGACGACAGCGGCAACTTCCTCTCGCTGCCCTGGGACGGCGCGCTCGCGGCGGCGGCCCCGCTGCACACCGGCGAGGAGGCGTTCGCCAGGCTCGCCGCGGCCGAGGTGGTGGTGCGGTCGCCGGGTGTCGCGCAGACCCACCCGTGGGTGATCGAGCTGCGCCGGCGCGGGGTCACCATCACCGGCGGCACGGCGCTCTGGATGGCCGAGCACGCGGCCCGCACGGTCGGGGTGACCGGCAGCAAGGGCAAGAGCACCACGTCCAGCCTGATCAGTCACCTGCTGACCGCCGTGGGGCACCCCAACATCTTCGGCGGAAACATCGGCGTGCCGCTGCTGGATCTGCCCGACAGCGAGCTGTACGTGCTGGAGCTCTCCAGCTACCAGTGCAGCGACCTCGCCGACTCGCCCCGGGTGGCGGTGGTCACCTCGCTCTTCCCAGAACACCTCGACGCGCACGGCGGCGAGTCGGAGTACTACCGCGACAAGCTCAACCTGGTGGCGCACGGCCCCGAAACGATCGTGTTCAACGGCGCGGACGACCGGCTGGCCGAGATGATCGGCGAGCGGCCCACGGTGGCGGCGGGCGTGCCCACGAGCTTCCACGTCGCGGCCGGCCCCGACGGCGCCCCGTACGTGTTCCGGCGCGAGCAGCCCCTCTTCCCGCGCGCGGTGCTGCCGCTGGTCGGCCGGCACAACGAGCGCAACCTCTGCGTCGCGCTCGCGGTGCTGGAGGCGTACGGCGTCGACTGCCTCGCCGAGCGGGAGACGCTCGCCGGGGCGGTGGCGGCGTTCCCGGGGCTGCCGCACCGGCTCACCCAGATCGAGGACCCGGCCGGCATCACCTTCGTCGACGACACCCTGTCGACCAGCCCCTACTCGGCGATGCACGCGATCGACGCGTACGACGACCGTCCGCTGACGGTGATCGTCGGTGGCACGGACCGGGGCCTGGACTACAGCCCGCTCCGCGAGCACCTCACCGGGCGGAGCCTGACCGTGATCGGCATCCCGGACAGCGGGGAGCGGATCGTGGGGGTGCTGCGTGACCTGCCCGAGGTGCGCACCGAGGTGACCGACGACCTGGTGGCGGCGGTGCGGCTGGCCCGCAAGCTGACCCCGGTCGGCGGGGTGGTGCTGCTGTCGCCGGCCGCGCCGAGCTACGGGCGCTTCCGCAACTTCGAGCACCGGTCCGAGGTGTTCGTGCAGGCGATCCGCGACACCGCCTGATCGCGTCGCGAAAACCGGGGCGACGCCCAACCAACTCCGGTGCTCGTGCGCCCCTAGTTTGTGACGGTGGAGACGGCGCTGCGCCAGGAGGCGATCTCCGACGCGGTGTACGCGAGCGCTATGCGCCGCTTGTTCGGTTGGCGTACCTCACCACGGGGAGCGTGCCGGCTGTCGAAGACGTGGTGCAGGACGCCTTCGTCGAGTGGCTGCGGCGCGGTGACGACGTGCGCGACCCGGCGGCCTACCTGCGTCCGGCGGTCGTCTCGCGCTGCACCTCGTGGGTCCGTCGGCTCGTGTTGGAACGCCGGCACAGCGCGACCGAGCCACCGCGGGTCGCCACGATCGAGCCGGACGCGCCGGCCGTGCGGACCCCTGTCCCGGCTGAATCCTCGTCGACATACCGCTACACCGACGAACGTCGATGCTTCTGGCGGTCGGTTCCGTCGGCGGTCGCGATCGGGCCGATGTCCGGGATCCGGGTAGGTCGGCCCCGGGTGGTCAACGCCCACCGGGTCAGCGGTGGCGCGAGCAGGCCCGTGATGGCGAACAGCAGGCCCACCGCAGCCCAACCGACGACCCCGCCATCAAGGATCACCCACGTCAGCAAAGCTGGGCCGACGGCGCGCGCGATGCCGCTCAGCAGCCCGTCCACGCCCTGGTACGCACCGATGGCCTCCGGCTCGGCCAGGTCGTAGGCCAGGCCTGCTCCGGCGCTGCCGTGCCACAGGTCGCCGATCGTGTAGACGGCGGTTGCGAGCAGCAGCAGCCCGATCGCCGGTCCGGTCGGTGTGCCGGCGGTGGCGGCGTACAGCACCATCGCCCCCGCGAGGACGAGGCCGGCGCGGCGCATCGCCCGGGAGGCCGGGAGCGCCGTGTCCGCGCCGCGACTCATCCGTACTGCCAGCAGCACCGTGAGCACGGTGTTGGCCAGCAGGACCGCCGACACGACGGCGGCCGGCGCCTCCGTGCGGGCCGCGACCCAGAGCGGAACGATCAGCGTAAGCACCACGTAGTGCACGGAAAGCATCGCCGATGCGGCGCTGACCGCAAGGAACGGCCCGTCGCGCAGCGCCCGCCCCCGGCGGGGAACGGGGCTGTCAGCCGTCCGCCCCGACGCGGCCGGCGGGCAGGCTGGCAGCCGCAGTATGAGCGCCGCCGAGAACAGATAGGTCGCGGCATTGCCGACCACCAGAACCTGATAGGCGGCATGGGTATCCGCCGCCAGCGCGAAGCCGGCCGACCCGGCGCCGACTGCGATTCCGAGGTTCGCCACCGCCCGCAGGGTGGCAAACGCGTGTACCCGACCGTCTGGTCCACCGACTGCGGCGACCAGCGCGGCGCGTACCGAGAGGTTCCCGGAGACCAGCAGCGCGTCCAGCACCGCGACCACGAGGAACACGGGGAATGAGTCGACCAGCAGGTACGACGCCGCGACGGCAGCTTGGAGCAGCTGGAGGACCGCCCGCAGCGTACGCGGGTCGTGCCGATCGGCGAGACCGCCGAGCGGCACGCTGGCGGTGAGTCCGATCAGCCCGGCGACGGTGAGGCCAGCGCCGACCGACGCGGGGCTCAGGCCGACGTCGCGGGTTAGGAAGAGCGCCGCGCCGGCCAGCCAGAGCCCCGAGCCGACCGTGTTGGCCAATGTGGCGAAGGCCAGGGTGCGCAGCCGCCCGGGTGGCGGGATCGGCGAGACCGCTGCCCAGCGGGTCATGAGCCGGTACGGGCGCCGGTGACTGAGCCGGTCCGGGCCAAGGTGATGTCGACGGCGGCGGAGACCTCGGCGATCAGGTCGCCGACGTCGTCGCCCCAGTGCGAGGCGATGACGAGGTCGCGGTCCGGGTCGATCCAGAGCAGGTGCCGTCCGCCGTTGCCCCGGGCGCATCGACCGCTCCCCGGTCCGTTCGGCTGGACCTGGCGGGAGTCGTTGCGCCACCACAGGTAGCCATAGTCAGGGTTCAGCTCGCAGGGGTGCCAGGCGCGTTCGATCCATTCCTCGCTCAGCAGTCGCCGGCCCTGCGACTCGCCCCGGCGCAGGTGTAGCTCGCCGAGCAGCGCCAGGTCGTCGGCCGAGATCCACAATCCGCCGCCCCAGTGCGCCCCACCGCTGACTACCGCGACGTTCTCGCCGCCGATGTCGACAAACGCGTCGCGGTAGCCGTGCCAGGACCAGGACGACGACGCGCCGAGCGGGTCGAGCACCTCCTCGCGCAGCACGTCCGGCAGCGGCCGGCGGAACAGCAGCGTCAACGCCAGGCAGAGCAGATTCACCCGTACGTCGTTGTACGCCCAGCCGGTCCCGGGTGCGCCCTCCCGCTCGAAACCCTCACGCCGACTCTGCGCGTCCACCCGCGTCGGCTTGCCCCACAGCTCGCCCTCCCACCCGCTGGTCTGCTGCAACAGGTGCTGCCACGTCATGCCCTCAAGCCCGAGAGTGTCGAGCATCGGATGGTCGGCCGTCGCCAGCACGAGCGCATCCGGGTCGAGTAGGCCCCGGTCGAAGGCGACTCCGGCCACCGTGGCGACGACGCTCTTGGTTCCGCTGAACAGCATCTCCGGGACGCCCGGGTCGCCCCATCGCGCAACTACCCGCCCCTGGCACCGGACGACGCCGGAGGCGCCGGAACCTGCCAACAGCGGACCGGTGACATCCCGGTGCGACTCGTCAGCGACCTGCGCCGACAGGTACGCGGCCATGTCCTCGATGCCGGGCGTGACCCGCTGCGCCTGCTGCTCAGCGGCCCTCCGCACCGCAGCGAGGTCGACCGACCCGTCTGGGCGACGGTCAACGGGGACGAAGTGCGGTTGACCTGCTGCGTCTTCATTGACGGCCATACACCGACGCTAGGTCAACGCGTTTCAGTGCAGGGTCCCGATCGCAGCGACGCGGGTCACAGTGGAGTTCTAGCCCAATGCGTTCCGTGTAGTCCCCGCGCAAGAGCCGGCAAACCTGAGTCAGCCGCAGGACGAGCCGACGACCCGCCCACCGCGCAGAGACGTCACATCGGTGGCGACTGAAAGGCTATGCACGGAGCAGAAACGCGCCGTTTACGGCCCGTACCGTTCGGGCAGGTCTCGCCACGGCGCGCCGGTCCGTAGCTTCCACAAAATTCCGTCGCCCTAGTCCCGCGCGCCGGGGAGCGCGGCGTGCAGGTGGCGCATCGAGCGGATCGCGGAGCGGATCTCCTGGAGGTAGCGGCCGGAGGTGAGGACCGGCTCGGGCAGCCCGGGATGGGTACGGTCCGGGTCGACGCCGATGGTGTCGATGCCACATCCGTACGGCACGGCGAGGGTGCGGATCGCGTCGCAGTGCTGGAACGGCACGTAGATCGGGGCGGTCACCATCAGCACCCGGTCGTCGGGGGAGAGTCGCACCTGCTGCGCCCAGAAATGCTGGGTGTCGGCGGTGTGTGCGCGGCGTACCCCCGGGTCGCTGGAGGGGGCCGCGAGCACTCGAACCACGGGCCCGCCTTCGGGCCGGTAGGTGCGCACGGACCAGGAGCAGTGCGGGTTGGCGTCGGTGCGTCCCGTCTCGTCCTCCGGTCGCCGCACGCCGAAGGCGCGGCGCACCCCGGCGTCGAGCGCCGCCACCTCGGTGTCGCACGCGTCGAGCCCGAGGCCGGCGAGCACGTCGCGTTCATCGGCGGTGAGCGGCCGGAAGCTGCCCAGCACCGCCACCTCCGTGGCGCGCACCGCGCCCGTGTCGAGCAGGTGCGCGGCGTAGTCGGTGCGCTGCAAACAGGCGTGGGCGAGGCCGCCGAGCACCAGCAGGTGCCGGTACGCCCGGCGCGGTGGCGGCAGCGCGGTGACCATGCCCAGCGACCGGGCCGCGTCGATGACGAGTCGCGCGGTCGTCGGATCGAGCGATGGCTCGCGCGCCTCGGGGCGTTCCCGGCCGTGCCGGAAGTCCCAGTGCGTCGCGGAGAATTCGTCGAGCCAGCCGAGCAGGGTCGCCGGGTCACCGGCGGGCAGCCGGCCGCCGAAGGCCCGGACGAGGTCACGGAACGGATCGGCGGTGACCCACCGCTCGATCCCGGCGACGAGCTCGTCGGTCGGGGCGCCCGGTGGTAGCGGCACCGGGGACTGCGAACGCGGGGACTGTGCAGCCGGGGATGGGGGGACCGGACTCGCGGGCACCGCCGGATCTTAGCGGGGCGCGGGGCGGTTGACGGTGTGTCAGAGCGGAGGGGCCGCTCGGCGACAGGGTGGCAATTGCCCGGGCCGTGGTCGTGGTGGCAGCGTGCAGTGATCGGCACCACACCGGGCGAGGGGTTTGATCATCATGACGACCGACGATCTGCTGGACCGCCACAGAGCGGTGCTGCCGTCCTGGATGCCGCTCTACTACGACGAACCGATCGAGATCGTCTCCGGTTCGGGGCGCCGGGTCACCGACGCGGCCGGCCGTAGCTATCTCGACTTCTTCGGCGGCGTGCTGACGAACATGCTCGGCTACGACATCGCCGAGGTGCGCGAGGCGGTGGAGCGGCAGTTGCGCACCGGCGTCGTGCACACCTCCACGCTCTACCTGATCCGTGAGCAGGTCGAGCTCGCCGAGAAGATCGCTCGGCTCTCCGGCATCCCCGACGCCCGCGTCTTCTTCACCAATTCCGGTACGGAGGCCAACGAGGCGGCGTTGCTGGTGGCGACCAACTACCGCCGCTCGCACCAGATCCTCGCCGTGCGCAACAGCTACCACGGCCGGTCGTACGCGACGATGGGCATCACCGGACACCGGGGCTGGTCGGCGAGCGCCCTCAACCCGTTGCAGGTCAGCTGGCTGCACTCGGGCGACCGGCTGCGGGGCCTGCTGTCGCGGCTGGACGATGACGCGCATATCGACGCGGCCGTCGAGGACCTGCGCGAGGTGCTGGCGACGCAGAGCGCGGGGGACGTGGCCTGCCTGATCGCCGAGCCGATCCAGGGCGTCGGCGGTTTCACACACGCCCCCGACGGGCTGCTCGGCGCGTGGAAGAAGGTGCTCGACGAGTCGGGGATCCTGCTCATCTCGGACGAGGTGCAGACCGGCTGGGGACGCACCGGTGAGCACTTCTGGGGCTACCAGGCGCACGACGTGACCCCGGATCTGCTCACCTTCGCCAAGGGGGTCGGCAACGGCTTCGCGCTGGCGGGTGTGGTCGGCCGGGCGGACGTGCTCAACAGCGTCCAGGCGATCTCGTTCTCCACGTTCGGCGGGAACCCGATCTCGACGGCGGCCGGTAGCGCGGTCCTCGACTACCTGCTGGAGCACGATCTGCAGGCCAACGCGGCGCGGGTCGGCGCGATCCTGCGGGACGGGCTACGCGCGGCCGCCCAGCGGTCCGCCATCGTCGCCGAGGTGCGTGGAAAGGGGCTCATGCTCGGCGTGGAATTCGTGCAGCCGGGCTCCCGGGAGCCGGATCCGGCAATCACCGCGCGGGTCTTCGAGGAGTGCCGCCGCGCCGGCCTGCTGGTCGGCAAGGGCGGACTCTACGGCAACGTGATCCGGATGGGCCCACCGCTGACGCTCACCGAGGAAGAGGCGCGGGAAGGACTCGGCATCCTCGTCGACGCGATCGGAGCGGCCTCATGATCAGTCATTTCGTCGACGGCAAGCCGTGGACCGGCGGGTCGGTCCGGCAGGGCGAGGTCTACGACCCGGCCACCGGGCGGCTCACCGGCCACGTCCCGCTCGCCTCGGCCGCCGACGTCGCGGTCGCGGTGGACGCCGCCAGCCGTGCCGCGCGCGCCTGGCGGGACGCGTCGCTGGCCAAGCGCGGCGCCGTGATGTTCGCGTTCCGGGAGATCGTCAACGCCCGGCGCGACCGGCTCGCCGCGGCGATCACCGCGGAGCACGGCAAGGTGCTCGCGGACGCCGCCGGCGAGGTGCAGCGCGGCCTGGAGGTCATCGAGTACGCCTGCGGCATCCCGTCGCTGCAGCGCGGCGCGTTCAGCGAGAACGTCTCCACCGAGGTCGACTCGTACAGCCTGCGGCAGCCGCTCGGCGTCGTGGCGGTGATCTCGCCGTTCAACTTCCCGGTGATGGTGCCGCTCTGGTTCGTGCCGATCGCGATCGCCTGCGGCAACGCGGTGGTGCTCAAGCCGTCGGAGAAGGACCCGTCCGCGCCGACCCTGTTGGCCGAGTGGTTCGCCGAGGCGGGGCTCCCGGACGGGGTGTTCAACATCGTGCACGGCGACAAGGAGGCGGTCGACGCGCTGCTGGAGTCGCCGGCCGTACGGGCGGTGTCGTTCGTCGGTTCGACGCCGGTGGCGCGCTACGTCTACCAGCGCGGCACGATGGCCGGCAAGCGGGTGCAGGCGCTCGGCGGGGCGAAGAACCACATGGTGGTGCTCCCCGACGCCGACCTCGATCTGGCCGCCGACGCGGCGGTCAGCGCCGGGTTCGGCTCGGCGGGGGAGCGTTGCATGGCGATCTCGGTGGTGGTGGCGGTCGAGCCGGTCGCCGATGACCTGGTGTCCCGGATCGCGACCCGGGTCGCCGAGGTGCGTACCGGTGACGGGCGGCGGGCCGGCTGCGACATGGGTCCGCTGGTCACCGGGGCACACCGGGACCGGGTGACGTCCTATGTGGAGGCCGGGATCGCCGCCGGCGCCACGGCGGTGGTCGACGGGCGCGGGGTGGAGCCGGCGGGGGAGCGGGACGGCTTCTGGCTCGGCCCGACCCTCTTCGACCATGTCACGCCGGACATGTCGATCTACACCGACGAGATCTTCGGTCCGGTGCTCTCGGTGGTCCGGGTGGCGTCGTACGACGAGGCGCTCGCCCTGGTCAACAGCAGCGAGTACGGCAACGGCACGGCGATCTTCACCAACGACGGGGGAGCGGCGCGTCGCTTCCAGCACGAGGTGGAGGTGGGCATGGTCGGCGTCAATGTGCCGATCCCGGTGCCGATGGCGTACTTCTCGTTCGGCGGGTGGAAGGCGTCGCTCTTCGGTGACACGCACGCGCACGGGCGGGACGGGGTGCACTTCTTCACCCGCGGCAAGGTCGTGACGAGCCGGTGGCTCGATCCGCGCCACGGTGGGGTGAATCTGGGCTTCCCGACGCAGAGCTGATCGGTGCGGAGAGCCGGCCATGTTTCGGTCGGTGGGCGGCGGTGTGCAACGGCACCGCCGCCCATCGGCGTTTTTCGGGTGGATAACGGTTCGGGCGTGAGGTCTTGCTGTCCGGGGACAACTGCCGTAAGAATTCTTCAACACGATCATTTTAATTGAAGACAAGCAACGCAGTCCCGTGCCGCGAGCCGAGGCCCCGCGCGTCCCCCGCGCGTGGCGTCGCCTGACCGGATCCGAGGAGAACTCATGAATAGGCGTGACCTTCTGCGCAGCACCGCAGCCGCCGGCGTCCTCGCCCCGGCCGCCGGCCTGCTGACCGGCTGCGCGATGGGCGGCGACAGCGGCGGCGACAAGTTCACCAACCAGGGTGAGAAGACCGCCGACAACCCGTTCGGGGTCAAGGAGGACGTGCCGCTGGAGGTGGTCATCTTCAACGGCGGCTTCGGTGAGGAGTACGCCAGGGCGCACGAGGCGATGTACACGGAGAAGCACCCGAAGGCCGCCATCAAGCACTCGGCGACGCAGGAGATCAGCAAGACGCTGCAGCCGCGCTTCGTCGACGGCACCCCGCCCGACGTGGTCAACAACTCCGGCGGCGGCCAGATCGACTTCAACGGCCTCGTCTCGCAGAACGCCCTTGCCGACCTCGGTGAACTGCTCGACGCGCCGAGTCTCGACCTGCCCGGCAAGACCGTGCGGGAGACCCTGCTGCCCGGCGCCGTCGATGTCGGCTCCTACAACGGCAAGTTCCTGGTCATGAACTACACCTACACCGCGTACGGCATCTGGTACTCCACCAGGCTCTTCGCCGACCGGGGCTGGCAGTACGCGAATACCTGGGACGAGCACATCGCGCTCTGCAAGACGATCAAGGCCGCCGGCATCGCCCCCTGGACCTACCCCGGTGTCCACCCGCGCTACATGAGCTGGCCGGTGATCGCGACCGCCATCAAGCTCGGTGGGACGGACGTGGCGAAGAACATCGACAACCTGGAGCCCAACGCCTGGAAGTCCGACGCGATGAAGACCGCGGCCGAGGCGTGGCACCAGATCGTCAAGGACGGCTACATCCTCGCCGGCTCGGCCGGGCTGGACCACAAGCAGGCGCAGACCGCGTGGTCGCAGGGGAAGGCCGCGTTCATCTCGTGCGGATCGTGGCTGGAGAACGAGCAGAAGTCGGTCACCCCCGCCGGGTTCAACATGACCGTGGCGCCCACCCCGAGCCTCGGCGCCGGCGACAAGCTCCCCTTCGCGGCGCTGCGCGGTACCGCCGGTGAGCCGTTCATGGTGCCGGCGAAGGCGGCGAACCGGCCGGGCGGCCTGGAATACCTGCGCGTCATGCTCTCCCGGAAGGGCGCGCAGGACTTCACCCGCAAGGTCTCCAGCCTGACCGTCGTGGCCGGCGGGACCGGCGGGGTCGAGCTGCCCTTCGGCCTGACCAGCGTGACGAAGGCGCTGGAAGCCTCGGGCGGCGACACGTTCAACTGGCTCTACAACGCCTACTACCGCAAGCTGGAGCGCAACCTCGTCGACGCGGCGTGCGGCGAGTTCTTCAGCGGCCGCAGCACCCCGGCCGAGTTCCTCGACCAGTGCCAGAAGGGCGCGGACTCGATCGCGGCGGACAGTTCGGTCGCCAAGTACAAGCGGGCGTAGCGGGTCGGTCCATGAAACACGGTAGATATCCGCTGATCGTCACCTTCCTGGTGCCGCCGCTACTGCTGTACGCCCTGTTCGTGCTCTCGCCGTACCTGCAGGCCTTTCAGATCTCGACCACCGACTGGCTGGGCTATACGACGAGCGCCGACTTCGTCGGGGCGGAGAACTTCGCGGCGCTGCTGCGCGACGACTACGTGTGGAACGCGTTGAAGAACAACGCGATCCTGCTCGCCGTCGTGCCGGTGGTGACGATCGGGTTCGGCCTCTTCTTCGCGACGATGCTCAACATGGGCGGACGGAAGGGGCGGGCCGGGGTGGTGGGGGTGCGCGGGAGCGGCCTCTACCGCACCGTCTACTTCTTCCCCCAGGTGCTCTCCGTGGTGATCATCGCGATCATCTGGAAGGAGGCCTACCACCCGAACTACGGCCTGATCAACGGCGCACTGCGCGCGGTCGGGATCGCGGGTCCGGCCTGGCTCGGCGACCCCGACACGGTGTTCTGGTGCGTGCTGGTCGCCATGGTCTGGAGCAACGTCGGCTTCTACGTGGTGCTCTTCGGCGCGGCGATGCAGGCGATCCCGCGTGACATCTACGAGGCGGCGATGCTCGACGGCGCGACGCGCTGGGTCACCCTGGTCCGGGTCACCGTCCCGCTGCTCTGGGACACCGTGCAGGTCGCCTGGATCTACCTGGCTATCTTCGCGCTCGACGGCTTCATCCTGGTGCAGCAGATGACCCTCAACGGCGGTCCCAACTTCGCCGCCGACGTCATCGGCCTGCGCATGTACGACACGGCGTTCGGCAGCGAGACGAAGTTCGGGTACGCCTCGGCGATCGGCGTGGTGATGTTCTTCCTGACCCTCTCGGTGGCGGTGCTGGCGCTGCGGGCCGCCCGACGTGATCGGATCGAGTACTCGTGACCACCGTGCCCGTCCTGACGCCGGCCGAGGCGGAGAGCGAGACGCGTGATCGCGCAGTGCGCCGCGAGCGCGGCATCGCCAACGCCTTTTCCCACGGCTTCCTGCTGCTGTGGGGCGTGCTGACCACGTTCCCGCTGCTCTGGGTGCTGCTCAACTCGTTCAAGAGCGACACGGAGATCCTCGGGGACCCGTGGGGCCTGCCGGGTGCGTTGCGCTTCGAGAACTGGTCGCGGGCCTGGACCGAGGCGCACATCGGCCGTTACTTCCTCAACAGCGCCATCGTGGTCGCCGGTTCGCTGACCCTGACCATGCTGCTCGGCGCCACCGCCGCGTACGTGTTCGCCCGCTACGAGTTCCGGGGCCGGCAGCTCGTGTACTACCTGTTCGTCGGCGGCATGATGTTCCCGGTCTTCCTGGCCCTGGTGCCACTCTTCTTCGTGGTGAAAAATGCCGGCCTGTTCGGCAGCTGGACCGGGCTGATCCTGGTGTACGCCGCCTACTCGCTGCCGTTCACGGTCTTCTTCCTGACCGCGTTCTTCCGGACCCTGCCGACCGCCGTCGCCGAGGCCGCGCTGATCGACGGTTGCGGGCATTTCCGGCTCTTCTTCCGGGTGATGCTGCCGATGGCGAGACCGGGTTTGATCAGTGTGGCGATCTTCAACTTCCTCAGCCACTGGAACCAGTTCATCCTGCCGCAGGTGCTCATGCAGGGCGACGACTCGAAGAAGGTGCTCGCCCAGGGACTGTCCGCGCTGGCCGTGAGCCAGGGCTACGCGGGCGACTACAGCGGGCTCTTCGCCGGCCTGACCATCGCCATGCTGCCGGTGCTGATCATCTACGTCGCCTTCCAACGCCAGGTCCAGTCCGGCCTAACCGCCGGCCAACTCAAATAACCCCGCGCTCCCCGCTCCCTCTTCCGTCGATCAAGGGAGTACGCACATGGTTCGATCTCCAATCGTGTGAACACGTCCTTGATCGACGGGAAATTCGTTGAAAGAGGCGTGTTGGGCGCCGGTCGGTGCGGCGTCAGGGTGCGAGGGCCACGAGGCGGGCATGCAGGGCGTCGGCGTCCACCTCGGGCAGGGCGCGGGCGGCCAGCCAGGCGGCCGCGACCGCGCCGTCTCCGGCGGTTTCCAGCGGGGCCTCCGGCCACCGGACTCGCAGCGCCGCGGTCACCGCAGCGGCCAGCGGCGTGTCGCCGGTGAGGAGCCCGCCGCCGAGCACGATCGGGGTGGTCTCGTCCGCCGTGCGGATCCGTTCCACGGTCGTCACAAGATGCCGGGCCGCGTCGGCGAGGATCGCCGTCGCCGTGGTGTCGCCCTGGTCGGCAGCGGTGATCACCAGCGGGGCGAGTGCGGCGAGTTCGACGGGGGGCCGCCGGGTGACCGTCTGGACGAGCCGGTCGACGGTGTCGCGCGGGCGGGGCGCGACCGTGGGCGCGCCGAGCAGTTCGGTCAGGACCAGCGCGTCGAGCAAGGTGAGCTGCCGGCCGGCGTCGAGGTCGGCCAGGGCGCGGCGGACCGCCTCGCGGCCGAGCCAGAAGCCGGAGCCGGAGTCGCCGAGCAGCCAGCCGTGGCCGTCGGCGGCCCGGTCGAGCGTCATCCCGCGCACGGCGGCGGCGATCGCGCCGGTCCCGGCGATGAGCACGGTGCCGTCGGGGGCGGGGACGCCCGAGGCGTACGCCACCAGCGCGTCGCCGACCACGGTATAGGGGCAGCGGAGCCCGACCTCCCGCCAGACGGTGTCGAACGCGGCTCGGCCGGTCGGGTCGGCCAGGAGGCGCCCGGCGCCGGCGAGCCCGATCACGCCCGCCCGGGCGTTCATCGGCTCCACATCGGACAGTGCGTCCGTCAGGGCGGCGCGCAGCTCGGCGGCGGCCCGTTCGGCGCCGTGTGTCGTGGGGTTACCGCCGCCGGCCCGGCCGTCGCCGAGTCGTTCGCCGGTGAGCGAGGCGACGCTGACGCGGGTTGTCGAGCCACCGACGTCGAGCCCGACCACGATCGCCTCTGACATCCGCCGTGCGTCCCTCCGTCGGCCCTCCACCTCGGTCAATGCTGCGCGGCGCGGTGTCGTGAGGCAAGGCCGGAGCGACCCCGGACGAGGTAACAGTTTGAAAACTTCGCCCACGGTATTGACAAGAAGGGGCCCGCAGTAAGAACTTTTACCACTATCAGTAAACAACGTTTTCGGAAAGGTGACCGCCGATGGTTGATCACGAGGCCGAGACCCCCGCGGGGACCGCGGTGGTCGATGCCCCGGCAACCGAGGGGCGGAGCGTCATCGCGCTGTCGCCGGCGGACAGCGTGCTGGCGCGCGTCCGATCCGGGCTGCCGGAGTTCACCGGAGCCCTGCAGCGCGTCGCCGAGCAGGTGCTCGCCGACCCCAGCGCCGCGGCCCGGGCGACCATAGTGGAGCTCGCCGAACGGAGCGGCACCTCGCCCGCCACGGTCACCCGGTTCTGCCGCGCGATGGGGTTCGAGGGCTACGCCGACCTGCGGCTCGGCATCGCCGCCGAGACCGGCCGGGCCCGCTCCGCCGGCTGGACCATCGACATCGGCCGCGAGATCCAGCCCGGCGACCCACTGGACCGGGTGCTCGGGCAGATCATGGCCGCGGACACCCGTGCCATGCACGACACGGCCACCCTGCTCGACCTGCGCGAGGTCGAGCGGGCCGCGCACGCCGTCGCCGGGGCGTCGCGGGTCAACATCTTCGGGGCCAGCGGCAGCGCCCTCGTCGGCGAGGAGCTGCAGTTCAGCCTGCACCGCATCGGCGTACCCGCCTGGGCCTGGACCGACGTGCACAACGGGCTGGCCAGCGCCGCGCTGATGCGCGCCGGCGACGTGGCGATGGGCATCTCGCACAGCGGCCAGACCCGCGAGACGATCGAGATGCTCGCCGAGGCGGGCAGCCACGGCGCGACGACCGTCGCGCTGACCAGCTTCCCCCGCTCGCCGCTCGCCGAACTCGCCGACATCGTGCTGATCACCGCCACACAGGCCACCACGTTCCGACCCGACGCGCTCTCCGCGCGGCACCCGCAGCTCGTCGTCCTCGACCTGCTCTACATCGCCGTCGCCCAACGCACCCACGACCGGGCGCACGCCGCGTTCCAGCGCACGGCCCAGGCCGTCGACGGGCACAAGGCCGCGAAGGAGGTGCGCCACGCATGATCAGCATGCAGGGGTACGCCGACGCGGTCCGCCCGGTGCTGGACCGGTTGCTCGACTCGGAGGCTGACGGCATCGCCCGGGCCGCCGACCTGATCGCCGCCAGCCTGCGCGACGGCGGAGTGCTGCACGCCTTCGGCGCCGGCCACTCCGAGGCGTTCGCCGCCGAACTGGTCGCCCGGGCCGGCGGACTCGTCCCGACCAACCGGCTCACGGTGCGCGACGTGGTCGTCCACGGCGACGCTCCGCGGGAGGTGCTCGACGATCCCAAGCTCGAACGCGATCCCACCATCGCCCACCAGATCTACGAACTCGCGGCCCCGCAGCCGCGCGACGTGTTCGTGGTGGCGTCCCAGTCCGGCATCAACGGCTCGGTCGTGGAGCTGGCGACGCTGGTCAAGAAGCGCGGTCATGAGCTGATCGCGGTCACCTCGGTCGAGCACACCGCGCGGGTGGCACCGCGGCACCCCTCGGGTCGACGGCTCGCCGACATCGCCGACGTCGTGCTGGACAACGGCGCGCCGTACGGCGACGCACTGCTGCCGCTGGAAGGCGGCGGCGCGGTCTGCGCGGTCTCGTCGGTCACCGCTGCGCTGCTGGCGCAGTTGCTGACCGCCGAGGTCGTGCGACGGTTCCACCTCGCCGGAGAGGCGCCCCCGGTCTACCTCTCCGCGAACGTCCCCGGTGGGGACGAACACAACCACGCCCTTGAGTCACGGTACGCCGGGCGCATCCGGCGGACCGCCTGAGGCGATTCCGACGCGACGCATCCGATCCGAGGAGCAACAGATGTCTGCAACCCCCGACAGCGCATCCGATCTCACCCGTCGCACAGTGCTACGCCGCGCCGCGGCCGCCGGCCTGCTCGCCACCCCCGCCGCCGGCCTGCTCAGCGCCTGCGCCACCAGCGACGGCGACAGCGGCGAGCAGAGCACCGGCACCAAGAGCGACAAGAACCCGTTCGGGGTCAAGGAGGACGCCCCGATCGAGGTGGTCATCTTCAACGGCGGCTACGGCGAGAAGTACGCCACCGACGTGCACGAACCGCTCTACAAGAAGGCGTTCCCCAAGGCGGAGATCAAGCACCAGTCGACCCAGGCGGTCTCGACCGTTCTGCAGCCGCGCTTCGCCTCGGGCCAACCGCCCGAGTTCGTCAACAACTCCGGCGAGAAGCTGATCGACTTCGGTTCCCTCGTCGCCGACGGCCAACTGCAGGACCTCACCGAGCTCTGGGACGCGCCGTCGGTCGACGACCCGTCGAAGAAGGTGCGCGACACCGTGGTGCCCGGCACCGTGGAGGCCGGTTCGTTCAACGGCAAGCCGTACGTCCTCTACTACGTCTCCACCGTGTTCGGCATCTGGTACTCCGGCAAGCTGTTCAAGAACAACGGCTGGACCGCGCCCAAGACCTGGGACGAGTTCACGACGCTGCTCGGCGCCATCAAGGCCAAGGGCGTCACCCCGTACGGCTACGCCGGCGCGAACGCCGCCTACTACCAGTGGAACGTGATCCTCACCCACGCGGCGAAGATCGGCGGCACCGATGTGCTGAAGAACATCGACAACCTGGAGGACGGCGCCTGGCAGGTCGACGCCGTCAAGCAGGCCGCCGCGGCGTGGGCGGAGGTCGGCGCCAAGTACATCGACAAGAGCTTCGAGGGGCTCAAGCACACCGACGTGCAGCTCCAGCAGAACCAGTACAAGCTCGCCTTCTATCCCAGCGGCGACTGGCTGGAGGGGGAGCAGAAGAAGGACACCCCCGAGGGCTTCGAATACCAGTTGATGCCGGTGCCGAGCCTCGCCAGCTCCGACAAGCTGCCGGGAACGGCCCTGCGGGCGACCGCCGGTGAGGGCTACTTCGTCTCGGCGAAGAGCAAGAACCCCCGTGGTGGCCTGGAGTACATGCGTCAGATGCTCTCCACGGCCGGCGCCAAGGGCTTCACGGAGGTCGTCAAGGCGCCGACCGTGGTCCCCGCCGGCTCGCAGGGTTACGCCTTCCCGCCCGGCGTGAAGAGCTCGCAGGCCGCGCTTGCCGCCGCCGGCAAGGACGTCTTCAACATCTTCTTCGACGGCTGGTACAAGGAGCTGGACCAGGAGGCGCGGACCGCCACCAACGAGCTGATGTTCGGTCGCATCAAGGCCGACGCGTTCGTGGAGCGGATCCAGAAGAAGGCCGACGCCATCAAGAAGGACTCGTCCGTCACCAAGTTCAAGCGCTGATCGGAGCGTAGGGGTCATGCGGCACGGCAAGTATCCGTTCGTGGTCGGCTTTCTGGCCGCACCCGTGGTGTTGTATGTGGTCTTCGTGATCGCGCCGTACGCGCAGGCGTTCCAGATCTCGATGACCAACTGGCGCGGTCTCTCCGCGCCGCAGTGGGTCGGCTTCGACAACTATCGGCGGTTGCTCGACGACGGCAACTTCTGGAAGGCGATTCAGCACCACGCCGTACTGCTGCTTGCCCTGCCGCTGATCACCATCGCCATCGCGCTGTTCTTCGCCTTCCTGCTCAACGTCGCGGGTAAGAGCAGCGGCGGGCAGCGGCGCGGGGTCTGGGGGTCGAAGTTCTACCGGGTGGTGTTCTTCTTCCCCCAGGTCCTCGCCGTGGCGATCATCGCGGTGCTGTTCCAGATGGTCTACCGGCCCAATGAGTCCGGGCTGATCAACGGCGTGTTGATGAAGCTCGGGATGGACCCAGTCTTCTTCCTGATCAGGCCCAACCTGGCGCTCTGGTCGATCCTCGGCGTGCTGGTCTGGCAGGCGGTCGGCTTCTACGTGGTGCTCTTCTCCGCCGGGATGGCCTCCATCCCGACCGAGATCTACGAGGCCGCCGAGATGGACGGTGCGACCCGGATGACCCTGTTCTTCCGGGTGACCCTGCCGCTGCTCTGGGACACCCTTCAGGTCGCCTGGGTCTATCTGGGCATCGCCGCGTTCGACGCGTTCGCGATCGTCGCGGTGCTCTCCGTGGACAGCGGCGGCCCGGACGGTGCGACGACGGTGCTGGCGATGGAGATCTACCGCAACGCCTTCACCTATGGCCGGTACGGCTACGCCTCCGCGATGGGGGTGGCGCTGTTCTTCCTGACCATCACGTTCGCGGCCCTGGCGCTGCGCGTCTCCAAGCGGGAAAGCGTCGAATACTGATGGGAACGCCGATGACGACGAATATCGCGCAGCCGCGTACGGAAGGGCCCGCGCCGCACGCCGGGCCGGCGCGGGGCGGGCAGCGCAAGGGGCGCACGTCGGACGTGCGGCTGCTGTCGCGACTGGGACACGTGGCGCTGATGGTCTGGGCGGTGATCGTCATCGTGCCGATCCTCTGGACCTTCCTGGCCTCGTTCAAGAACACGACCGAGATCTTCAGCAGTCCGTGGACACTCCCGGGCGAACTGCGCTGGGAGAACTACAGCCGGGCCTGGACCAAGGCGCACGTGGGGACGTACTTCCTCAACAGCGTGATCGTGGTGTCGATCAGCACCTTCGGCACCATGCTGTTCGGGTCGATGGCCGCCTACGTGCTCGCCCGCTACAAGTTCGTGGGCAACCGGTTCATCTACTACCTGTTCGTCAGCGGGCTGGCCTTCCCGGTCTTCCTCGCGCTGGTGCCACTCTTCTTCGTGGTGAAGAACCTCGGCCTGCTCGACACGCACACCGGCCTGGTGCTGGTCTACATCGCGTACTCGCTGCCGTTCACGATCTTCTTCCTGGCGGCGTTCTTCAAGACGCTGCCGTCGTCGGTCGCCGAGGCCGGGATGATCGACGGCTGCTCGCACACCCGGCTCTTCTTCCAGGTCATGCTGCCGATGGCGAAGCCCGGCCTGATCAGCGTGGCGATCTTCAACATCATCGGCCAGTGGGCGCAGTACCAGTTGCCGCTGGTGCTGCTCTCGAACGCGAAGGACAAATGGGTGCTCACCCAGGGCATCGCCGACATTTCAGTTAATGCCGGCTATGAGGCGGACTGGTCCGGGCTGTTCGCGGCGCTGACCATCGCCATCCTGCCGATGATCGTGGTGTACGCGATCTTCCAGCGTCAGATCCAGTCCGGGCTGACCTCCGGCGCGGTCAAGTAGCGGACGGGGCGAAAGCCCCGCCCGCCCCCGCCGATCAAGGACTTGTGCGTCGATCAAGGGCGTATTCACACGATCGGAGATCAAACCGTGCGCATACGTCCTTGATCGACGGGGAGAGGCGGGGTACGGGGGCGTCGGCGCCGTCCTCCGTGATCTTGTCGGTGGGGTCGGGCACAATGCGTTGGTGCTGGTAGCGGTGGTGGCGGAGGAGAGCGGCGGGGGACGCCTGCAGTCGCTCGACGATGACGGCGGGCCGGTCGGGTCGGCCGAGCGCCACGCCGATCTCGCCGCCGCCGTCGCCGACCGGGAGCGTCGCGAGCACCCCCGCTGGCTCTGGGCCGCCACCACGTCGATCTACCCCGCGCTGCTGCGGGCCGCTGTCCGGGTCGACCGCTGCCACGACATCGAGCTCACCGAGGCGCTGCTGCTCGGTCACGCCGGTCGCTGGGGTGAGCCGCGCGCCCTCGGGGCCGCCTGGGCCCGGCTCACCGGTGCCCCGGTGCCGGCCGACCCGCCACCGCGGACGGCGGTGCCGCCGGGCCACGGGCAGGCCGCGCTCTTCGACGAGGTGGCCGCGCCGGCGAGGGCCGCCGGCGCGGATCCGCTGCGCGCGCTCATCGAGGTGTACGCCGACCAGCGTCGCCGGATGGCCGGCGCGGAGCATCCGGGCCGGTTCCGGCTGCTGGTCGCCGCCGAATCGGCGACCGCGCTGATCGCCGCGGAGATGGGCGCGGACGGCCTGCCGTGGCGGGCCGATGTGCACGAGGCGCTCCTGCTGGAGCTCCTGGGGCAGCCGTCCCCGGTCGGCGGCCCGCCGCGACGGCTGGCGCAGTTGGCCGTGCGGATCGCGGAGGTGTTCGACGACCGGCAGCTGCATCCCGACTCGCCGGCCGAGGTGCTGCGGGCGTTCGCCCGGGTTGGGATCGAGTTGCCGAACACCCGTGCCTGGGTGCTGCGCGGGGTTGACCATCCGGCCGTGCCGCTCCTGTTGGAATACAAGGAGCTCTACCGGATCTGGACCGCGCACGGCTGGGCCTGGCGGGACGCGTGGATCCACGATGGACGGTTCCGGCCCGAGTACGTGCCGGCCGGCGTCGTCTCCGGCCGCTGGGCGACCCGGGGCGGGGGAGCGCTGCAGATCCCGAAGGTGGTGCGCCGCGCGGTGCGGGCCGATCCGGGGTGGCGGCTGGTGGTCGCCGACGCCGGTCAGTTGGAGCCGCGGGTGCTCGCCGCGGTTTCCGGCGACGCGCGCCTCGCGTCGGCCGGGGGCGCCGGTGATCTCTACGCGGCGCTGGCCAATGACGCGTTCGGCGGCGACCGGGCGCGCGCCAAGGTGGCGCTGCTGGGCGCCATGTACGGGCAGACCGGCGGCGAGGCGATCCCGGCCCTCGCCGCGCTGCGGCGCAGCTATCCCACCGCCTTCGACTACGTCGAGACGGCGGCGCGCACGGGCGAGGCGGGCGGGTTGGTCCGCTCGTGGCTCGGTCGCACCTGCCCACCCCCCTCGGTGAGCGTGCGCGACACGGACACCGACGGGCAGGTGTTCGAGGTGGACGCCGAGACCGATCTGCACGGGCCCCGGGCCCGTGCGGCGGCCCGGGCACGTGGCCGGTTCACCCGTAACTTCGTGATCCAGGCGACGGCCGCGGAGTGGGCCGCCACGGTACTGGCGACGCTGCGCGCGTCGCTCGCCGGCACCTCCGCGGAGCTCGTCTTCTTCCAGCACGACGAGGTGCTCGTGCACTGTCCCGCCGAGCAGGCCGACACGGTGGCCGGGCTGGTCCGGCAGGCCGCCGCACAGGCCACCCGACTGCTGTTCGGCGACACTCCCGTCCGGTTCCCGCTCGACGCCGCGGTGGTCGAGTCCTACGCGGACGCCAAATAGCGCCACCTGAGCCGCCCCTGCTCGTTGGTCCGGTGTGCGCTTCACGGGGTCGGTGCGGGTGTGTGTATCGCCCGCACGATCCCCGACCGGCATCGCCGGTCATTCCATGGCGGACGGCCAAGGCCGTCCGCGTCGCATGCACCGCCACGGGCCACGTGGCCGGGCGGGGTGGTTGGTCACCATGGCGGGGGTGACACAGCTGAGCCGGACAGCAGGAATGATTATTGCCGCGGGCGGCGGCCGCAACATCGGCGGCCCGGAGGCGCTGCTCTATCAGGGGGACAGACTCCTGGTGGAGCGGGTGTTGGACACCGTGCGGGAGGCGGATCTCGCACCCGTCGTCGTGGTCCTCGGGGCCGGGGCGGAGGAGGTTCAGGCGACCGCGGATCTGCGCGGAGCGAGTGTGGTCGTCAACCGCGCCTGGGGGACGGGTCTCGGTTCCTCGCTCCGCGTGGGGCTCGGCGCGCTGACCATGAGCGCGGTCGAAGCCGTTGCCGTGATGCCCGTCGACATGCCGGGGATCACGCACGAGGCGCTACGGCGGGTCTCCGCGTTGCCGTATCCGGATGTGCTGGTCTGCGCCACGTACGGCGGGCTGCGCAACTATCCGATGGTCTTCGGTCGCAAACACTGGCCGGCGATCTCGGACCTGGGTAACACGGACGGGGGTGCCCGGCCCTACCTGCTCGCCCATCGCGAGGAGGTGGTCGACGTCTCCTGTGACGGCATCGCCGACGGCAGTCGGGTCGACACGCCCGAGTTGGTCGCGGAGTGGGGGCTCTCCGTGCCGAGTCAGCGGGTGCCGGCGTCGTAACGACGCCGGCACCCCTCCCCGGTCACCGCAGGTCGAAGAGGCGGGCGGTGTTCTCCCAGCAGACCGCGCGCAGCCAGGCGTCGCCGAGGTCGAGGCGGGCCAGGGCGGCGAGTTGCTCGGCGTACGGGTAGGGGATGTTCGGGAAGTCGCTGCCGAGCAGCACCTTGCCGGCCAGCCCGAGCTCGCGCAGCCGGGGCAGGGCAGCGGTGGGGAAGGGCATGAACTGATCGAAGAACGTGGTGAACGCCATGGTCGTGTCCAACGCCACCCGCTCGTACTTCTCGGCCAGCGCCAGGAACGGCTCGTAGTCGGGCGCGCCCAGGTGCGCCACGACCGCGGTCAGCGCCGGGTGCCGGGCGAGGAGCTGTGTGAACGGCTCGGGACCGGTGTGTGCGGTGCCGACCGGGGCGTGGCCGGCGTGCACGACGACCGGCACGCCGGCGTCGGCGAGCAGTCCCCAGACCGGGTCGAGTTCGGGGACCGTGGGGGCGAAGCCGCCGACCTGCAGGTGCACCTTGAAGACGCGGGCGCCGGCGTCGATGGCGGCGGCGACGTATCCGGCGGCGCCGGGCTCGGGGTAGAAGGTTGCCGACGGGACGCAGCCCGGCGTGGTGCGGGCGAAGTCGAGGGCCCAGTTGTTGAGGTCGGTGGCCATGCCGGGCCGGTGGGCGTACGCGAGCGCGGTGAACGCCCGTACGCCCATCTCCCGGAGGTGGGCCACCCGCTCCTCGTCGGGCCACCGGTACCGGATGGGCCATTCGACGCCGACCAGCGGGCCGGCGGCGTCGAAGTAGGCCCACACCTTGCGGAGCAGCCGCGGTGGCATGAAGTGCACGTGCACGTCGGCGAGGCCGGGCAGGCCGAGGGCCTGCCAGAAGGCCGGTACCTCGGCGTCGCTCGTAGGAAGGGTCACAGGTTGATATTGAACCGGCGGAGGACGGCCGGGGCCAGCAGACCGGCGGTGGAGAGGAGGGAAATCACGGTGAGGGCGCCGCGGACGACCAGAACCTCGATCTTGCCGCCGACCTCGACCGCGATGCTGTTCGGGATGCCGATCATGCGCCACATCCGTCGGCCGATCGGGATGGGCCAGAGGATCGGTACGCCGGCGCTGGTGATGATGTCGCCCATGATGTGCATGAAGCAGCCGACGCCGACGGCGAGCCCGATCATCGGATAGCCGCGGTCGCCGGGGAGGTTGAGGTAGGTGAAGTAGGCGGCGCCGAGTGAGACGAGCGTGACGATCACCCAACCGGCCCGCTTCGCCCACTCGTCGAAGAGGCCGCGGAGCGCGAGCCCGATCATGAAGAACAGGATCCCGATCACGGCCCACTTGCCGTAGTGCGCGCAGAGCGCGGTGGTGCCCCAGCCCACCAGCACGGTGAACGGAAGGGTGTGGGTCAGGGTCCGGTGTCCGTTGTTGCGGAACGGGTCCTTGCTCAGCTTGGTCGCCGTGTAGACGCCGAGGGAGATCTTCTCGATCACCTCGGCGATGAAGAGCGACACCACGCCGAAGGTGCGTGCCACGGTGGCGCCGCCCTGGTTGCGGGTCACCTTGCCGGAAAGGTCAAGGTCGGGGAAGAGCGCTCCGCCCGCGCAGACCGCGGTGCCGACGGCGATCGCCAGTGGCGACTGGTGGTAGTCGGCGAAGTGATCCAGCGCCCAGGATCCCGCCAGCCACGTCGCGGCGCCGGACAGCGCATGGGATGGCCCCATCATCGTCGTGCACTCTCCCCAAGGTCATCCTGCGTAGCGTCGCCACTGTGCCAAACACTCTGTCGACGGGCAATTACCGATCACTCCATAGTGGAGGACAGGTCAACGGCGATGGATGCCCGGGACGGCTTCCTGCTCTGTGGGGAGTGTGAGCACGGGGCCCTTCCTCGCAGCTCAGCGGCGTGATGATCGCGCGTGCCGACGCACGGCGTGGGTGAGCGAGGTCTCCTGCGTCGGGTCGGCGACAGGCATCGCGTGCGTGTCGCGGGCGTAACCAGAAGCCACGACAGGGAGACGCGTCGTGAGCGTCGTGTGTGGACGGTCCTCAGGAGGCGGCGCCGTCGAGCGCGAGGAGATTCCCCTCCCGGATCACGATCGTCGGCCGCCCGTCGACGAGCTGCGCCGCCGCCCGACGGGTGCTGAAGCCGGCGGCCTCCCGTTGCGCGGTGGCGTACGTCGCCGCCGTGCGGGCCGCGATCGTCGACCAGCCGTAGCGTTCCGCCACCATCGTGCGGGCCTGCCGGGCCACCCGCCGCGCGAACATCTCGTCGTCGAGCAGCACGTCGACCGCGGCCGCCAGCGCCGCCGGGTCGCTGTGCGGAAAGGTGACCCCGGTGACCCCCGGCTCCACGATCTCGGCCAGACCACCGGTCGCGGCGACCGCGAGCGGCGCGCCGGCGGCGGCGGCTTCGAGGGCGACCATGCCGAAGGGCTCGTAGAGGCTCGGCACCACGGTCGCGTCGGTGGCGGCGAGCACCGCGGGGAGCTGCGACTCGGTCATGAATCCCGCGAAGGCCAGCGTCCCGTCCAGCTTCAGCCGCCGCGCCTCCTCCTGCAGTTCCGGCCGGTACGGGCCGTCGCCGGCGATCACCACGCGGAGTCCGGGGTGGCGGTCGCGCAGGTGCGGAACGGCGTGCACGAGATGCTGGACGCCCTTCTCGTAGACCAGGCGCCCGGCGAAGCCGATCAGCGGGCCGTCGGCGGCGAAGCGGGCGCGGGCCGAGGCGACCGCCCGGGGCGCGGCCTGCCAGACCCGGTCGTCGACGCCATTGGGAATGATCTCCACCCGGCTGCCGTCCACGTCCAACAGCCGGTTGACCTCCCACTTCATGTAACCGGAGCAGACGATCACCCGTCCCGACTCCTGGCTCAGCCACCACTCGACGGAGTGGATCGCCTTGTTCATCTCCTCCGGGAGCCAGCCCTGGTGCCGTCCGGCCTCGGTGGCGTGGATGGTCGTCACCAGGGGGATGTCGAGGTGCTCCTTGAGGGTGACCGCGGTGTGCGCCACGAGCCAGTCGTGGGCGTGGATGACGTCGTACCCGCCGGACTGGGCGGCGCGCAGCGCGGCGCGGGTCAGCGTGTGGTTGAACGCCATGGTCCAGGCCAGCAGGGACGGCGTGGCGAGCGGGAAGACGGGAGGGTCCTCGGGGACGCGGATGACCCGGACGCCGTCCGCGTACTCCTCGAGGGGCGCGCCGTCGGCGTGCCGGGTGACGACGGTGACCTCGTGGCCGGCGGCGACGAGCGCGACCGAGAGCGCGTGCACATGGCGGCCGAGCCCACCGACCACCACGGGCGGGTATTCCCAGGAGAGCATCAGCACCCGCTGCCGTCGCGGCATCCGGATATCGATCACCTCTGCGTTACGTGACATCGGCACGGCCCCCCTTGTCGTCAGGCTCCAGGGCGCGCGCGTCCGGACACCTCCCCGGTGCCGGCGCGTCGTCGGGTTGCGGCCCATCGTGCCGGTGCCGCGATAACCAGCGAAGACGCCCTCGTTGCCGACGTGTAACGGTCAGCGGACGAGCCGTCGGGCGCGCAGCAACTCCGCCACCGACCAGGCCTGGAAGGGGCACCCGGTGGCGAAGTGCGGAGGCTGGGCGTCCGCGGTCTCACTGACCGAGCCTAAGCCAAATTCGGTCAAATGAGACTCCAGGCCGGTGAACATGGCATGAACTGGAAGGTTGGCGCGGTCGGCTGCCGTGGCGTAGGGGCCGATCAGCCACGGCCAGACGGTTCCCTGGTGGTAGGCGCCGTCGCGCTGCGCCGGAGCGCCCCGGTGCCGCTCGCAGTAGTCGGGGGAGCCCGGCGCGAGGCTGCGCAGCCCGAGCGGGGTCAGCAGGGCGGCGGCGATCGCGCGCAGCGGCTCGGCCTCCGGCTCCAGCGGGGCGTACGGCAGCGACCACGCGAACAGCTGGTTGGGGCGGAACGCGTCGTCGTCCTGCCGGGGGTCCCCGCCGAGCGGATAGTGGGCGTGGGCGGGGGCGTCCACCACGTCGTAGAGCCCGCCGGATGGCGCCGGGAAGCGGTTGCGGAACGACTCGGACGCCCGTGGATGCGCCGTCGCCGCCGCCCCCGGATCCGCCCCGATCAGCTGGGCCAGCTCGGTGACCGCCGCCAGTCCGTTGACCCACAGCGCGTTGACCTCGACCGGCTTGCCTTCCCGTGGCGTGATCGGCACCCCGTAGACCCGGGCGTCCATCCAGGTCAACGCCGCGCCCGCGGCGCCCTGGGTGAGCAGGCCGTCGGCCGGATCGACCCGGATGCCGTACCGGGTGCCGGTGAGATGCGCGGCGACGATGTCCCGCAGCGCCGGCAGCAGCTCGGCGGCGAGGTCGGTGTCGCCGGTGGCGGCCACGTGCCGATCCACCGCGTGCAGGAACCAGAGCGTCGCGTCGACCGTGTTGTATTCGACGGTGCCCGTGTCGGCGGTGTTGGCGAGCATCCCCTCCGAGAGCGTCGCCGCGTACGTCCGCAGCAGCGCCCGCCCTTCGTCGGCCCGGCCGGTGCAGAGCAGCAGCCCCTCGTACGCGATCATCGTGTCCCGCGACCAGACGCCGAACCACGGATAGCCGGCGACCACGTCCGGCCCGTTGCCGGCGTCGACCACGAACGCGTCCGCGGCGAGCGCCAGCGTCGCCTCCACCTCGTCGGTCGGCTTCGCCGAATTCACCACGGCCCGGTTGCGCCGCCGCGCCGTGGTGACGATCTGCTCCGCCGGCGCCGGCCGCTCGCCGAGCTCGCCGGCCCACGCGGTGACCTCGATCACGTCGCCGGGGCGCTCGAGCCGCCCGGCGAACTGCCCCGCGTACCAGAGGTCCTCCTGCGCCTGCAGCCCCCGCGCGGCCTCCTCGCGGTGGTGCACGCCGTGCCACCACTGCCCGGTCGGCTCCCAGCCGGGACCGGCGATCCGGTAGGCCCCCTCGATCACGGCCCCGCTCTCGACCTGCTCCATCCGTGGCGGCGGGGCGTCGGCGTTGCGCTCCCCGTGCGCGTCACGCCAGGTGCAGACCGCCGCCAGGCTCAGCTCCACCGGTCCGCCCGAGATCAGCCGGTGCACGACGCCCACGCACGGGCTGCCGTACGTCATCGCCAGCTCCCGCTCGATGACCACGTCGCCGATCCGCCACCGCCAGCGCGGCACGCCGTCGATCAGGTCGAAGCGCTCCAGCAGCGCGAAGCCGGTCGGGTCCAGCGCGCCGGAGGCCCACTCGTGGGTGCCGAACCGGACCTCGGTCCCGGACGGCAGGGTCAGTGCGGGGTCCAGGCTCACCAGGCCGACCCGGCGGGCGGCGGGCGTCGGCCCGGCGACGACCAGCAGGCCGTGGTAGCGGCGGGTGCGCAGCCCGCTCACCGTTCCCGTGGCGTAGCCACCCAGGCCGTCGGGGACCAGCCACTCGCGGGTGGCGCCAGCGGCGAGGTCGCCACAGACCTGCGGCCCAAAATTGATCTCGATCAATGCCCCTCCAACCCGATACGGGGATAAGTGGCTGTAACACGCCACGGGAACAATGACCAGTGTGGTCAAGTTCGTCTGGAACATTGAGGATACGGAGGTGATCACCGAAGTGCCGGTTGCGGGGAGTACGGGGAGCGTCGCGGAGCGAACCCGGTTGGCGAAGGCCGACGCGGGCGAGCAGGCATGGCGGGCCTGGGGGCCGTACGTGTCGGAGCGCGCCTGGGGCACGGTGCGTGAGGACTACAGCGAGCACGGCACGGCCTGGGATTACTTCCCGCATGATCATGCCCGCTCCCGCGCCTACCGGTGGAACGAGGACGGCATGGCGGGCATCTGCGACGACCGGCAGACGTTCTGCTTCGCGCTCGCTCTCTGGAACGGCAAGGACCCGATCCTCAAGGAGCGGATGTTCGGGCTGGGCGGCGACGGCGGCAACCACGGCGAGGACGCCAAGGAGTACTGGTGGTACCAGGACTCCACCCCCACCCATTCCTGGATGCGCTGGCGCTACCACTACCCCCAGGCCGAGTTCCCCTACGACCAGCTGGTCCGGGTCAACGCGGAGCGTGGCCGCGACGAGACCGAGTACGAGCTGGTCGACACCGGCGTGTTCGACGACGACCGCTACTGGGCCGTCACCGTCGACTACGCCAAGGCCAGCCCGACCGACCTCTGCATGGTGATCACCGTCGCCAACCGGGGCGACGAGGAAGCCCGGCTGCACGTGCTGCCGACCCTCTGGTTCCGCAACACCTGGGCGTGGCGCCTCCCCGGCCGCGACCAGATCCCGACGCTCACCGGCGACGGTGACCGGCTCGTCGGCCAGCACGGCGACCTCGGCCAGCTCGTGCTGCAGGGCGACGGCGCGCCGACCACGCTGCTCTGCGACAACGACTCCAACGCCGAGCGGCTCTGGGGGCTGCCGGGGCGCACCCCGTACCCGAAGGACGGGATCAACGACCACGTCGTGGCCGGCGCCGACACGGTCAACCCGGACGGCGTCGGGACCAAGGGCGCGCTGCAGTACGTGCTCGACGTGCCGGCCCACGGGCAGGCCGAGATCCGGCTGCGGCTCAGCCTCACCGCGCCGCCGCCCGCCGTCGGACCGGCGCCCCGACTGGACCTCGCCGCCGACTTCGACACCACCGTCGCCGCCCGCCGGGCCGAAGCCGACGACTTCTTCGCCGATCTCATCCCGCGCGGCGCCTCCCGCGACGAGGCGGCGGTCGCCCGGCAGGCCATCGCCGGCCTGATGTGGGGCAAGCAGTTCTACCACTTCGACGTGGCGCAGTGGCTGCGCGGCGACCCCGGCTCCGCGCCGCCGGCCGGCCGCCGGTTCGGCCGCAACAGCGCCTGGTCGCACATGAACAGCTTCGACGTCATCTCCATGCCCGACCCCTGGGAATACCCCTGGTACGCCGCCTGGGACCTGGCCTTCCACTGCGTCACGATCGCCCGTGTCGACCCTGGCTTCGCCAAACAACAGCTGCTGTTGCTGCTGCGGGAGTGGTACCTGCACCCCAACGGCCAGATCCCGGCGTACGAGTGGGCGTTCGGCGACGTCAACCCACCGGTCCACGCCTGGGCCGCGTTGAAGGTCTTCGAGATCGACGGCGGGCGTGACGTGGACTTCCTGGCCCGCGTCATGCACAAGCTGCTGCTCAACTTCACCTGGTGGGTCAACCGCAAGGACGCCGGAGGCAACAACGTCTTCGAGGGCGGCTTCCTCGGCCTGGACAACGTCGGCCCGTTCGACCGCTCCGCGGCGCTGCCGGTGGCCGGCGTGCTGGAGCAGTCCGACGGCACCGGCTGGATGGCCATGTACGCGCTCAACCTGCTCGACATGGCGCTCACGCTCGCCGTGCGCGATCCCACCTACGCCGACATCGCGACCAAGTTCTTCGAGCACTTCACCTACATCGCGGCCGCCGCGTACGAACAGGGGCTCTGGGACGACGAGGACTCGTTCTTCTACGACGTGCTCCGGCTCCCCGACGGCAGCAAGGTCCCGCTGCGGGTCCGCTCCGTCGTCGGCCTCCTTCCGCTGGCCGCCACCACCACGCTCAGTTCGGCGACGCTGGCCCGGCTCCCCGAGCTCGCCGCCCGGCTGCGCTGGTTCCTGACCAACAAACCCGAGTACGCCGACGTGATCGGCGCGCGCCGGCTGGCGGGAGACGGACGTCAGCAGCGCCTGCTCTCCATGGTCGGCCCCGACCAGCTCGTGCGGGTGCTCGCCCGGATGCTCGACGAGGACGAGTTCCTCTCCCCGTACGGGCTGCGCACGCTGTCCCGCCGGCACCACGACGAGCCGTTCACCGTGTCGCTCGGCGGGCAGGACTTCACTGTCGGCTACGAGCCGGCGGAGTCGACGAGTGGCCTCTTCGGGGGGAACTCCAACTGGCGCGGACCGATCTGGATGCCGACGAATTTCCTGCTCATCTCGGCGGTGCGTGACTTCGCCGGCTTCTTCGGCGACGACCTGCTGGTCGAGTACCCGACCCGGTCGGGTGCGAAGCACACCCTCACCGAGGTCGCCGACGATCTGTCCCGGCGGCTGATCGCGCTCTTCGTGCCGGACGCGTGGGGCCGTCGCCCGATCTACGGTGCGTGCGAGCTGTTCCAGACGCACCCGGACTGGAAGGACCTCGTGGCCTTCCCGGAGTATTTCCACGGCGACAACGGGGCCGGCCTCGGCGCCTGGCACCAGACCGGCTGGACCGCCCTGGTCGTCGACCTGATCCTGACCCTCCACCGAGACTGACCCCCCCCTGCTCCCGCCCCCCGCCCCCCGCCCACCCCCGCCCTCGCCCCCGCCCCCCGCCCGCCCCCTCCCGCCCCGCCGGGTTCTCCCCGTCGATCAAGGACGTATGCGCACGGTCTGATCTCCGATCGCGTGAATACGTCCTTGATCGACGCGAAACTCCTTGATCGACACGGGTCGGGTTAGCGCTGTGTGTCCCGCGCGGTCGGACGCGCGGCCCGGGCCAACGCCGGCAGGTGTCGGCGGTGGCGCACCAGCAGCACCACGGCCAGGACCGTGTAGCCGATCGCGATGAGATAGCGGACGCCCGGCGTCGGGACGACGAACTGCATCGCGAACAGAATGAACAGCAGCGCCGCCTCGCTCCGGGTGACCCGCAGGTCCGCCAGGACCGCGACGCCGAGCAGCGTCTGCGCGGTGGTCAGGACGATCTCCTCCGTCTGCCGCTCGTCCAGTGGCAGTCCCGCCCACTCGCCGCCGCCGAGGTAGAACGCCACCGGCAGGCAGGCGATCAACAGCGTCCACTGGTTGAGCTTGGCGGCGAGCAGCGCCCCGAAACCGTCGTCGGCGCGGCCGCGCAGCGCGAAGGTGACCGCCACGATCACCTCGGGCGCCTCGGACGCGACCGGCGCGAGCCACTGCACCAGCAGGAACTCGTCGATGCCGAAACCGGCGCCCGCGTCGACGAGCGCCCGCCCGAACGGTTCGGCCGCGGTCAGCACCACGGCGCTGGCGGCCGCGAACAGCGCGACCACCGTCACGCGCCGACGGACCGTCGGCTGGGTGGCCACCCGGGCCGCGACGCCGATCAGCTTCTCCTCGTGCTCGTCGCCGTGCCGGATCCGCAGGAGATAGAGCAGGAACAGTCCGCCCAGGATGATCGTGTCGTACCAGGCCAGCCTGCCGGTCGCCGGGATCACCAGCGCATAGACGGTCGCGATGGCGAGGAAGACGATCTCCGTACGCCGGTGGGGTTCGAGCTGTACGGCGGTGCGGTCGCCGGGCTGGCCGCGCCGACGGACGGCCCAGATCGCGGCGGCCACCAGCAGAGGCCACGCCACGCCGATGAGCAGTCGATTGGCGCCGGTCATGTTGGCGGCGGCGTATGACGAGTACTGGGGATCGCCCCCGGCGGCGTAGGCGAAGTAGATGTCGACCGCATACTCCGGCAGGATCGCGACCAGCGCCAGGATCGCCAGCGCGAGGCGACCCGGCAGGTCGACGCGGGCGGCCTCGGACGCCCACATGAGTAGCGCCACCGCGGAGAGCACGGCGGTGCCGAAGACCGCGACGGCCAGCGGCGGGGGTAGCTCGGCGCCGGCCAGCCGGACCGTGACCGCCGGAGCGGCCCCGCTCACCGCCGCGCCGATCCGGGCGGCCGCGGCGCGGACGGAGACCGGCGCCTCGACCTGAGCACCCACCGGCGTCACCCCCGTGACCCCACCCTGCCCGATCCGGGGTGCCGACGCGGGCGGAATCGCCTGCCCCGGGTTCGACCGTGGCCGGCCCCGGCTCAGGGTGTCGGGGGGATGCGGGCGCGGGCGGCGTTGCGGGTCTGCCACCCGCGCAGGTGACCTTGACGCGGTCGTTCTCCTCGGCGGTCACCGCCGGGTCGCGGTAGAGCCGCTCCAGCTGCGGGGCGAGCGCGAAGAGTCCGCTGCTCGACGCCGCGGCCCGTGTCGTCCATGATCCCGAACGATCGGTGGGGCTATAACCCCATGGACCGTTCGGGATCACGATCGTCGGGGCGGTTGGCCGGGCGCGGGGAGATGCCGCGAATACGTCCGTGATCGACAGGGTCGGTCACGGCGGTGAAGGTGAACTCGACGTACTCGGCGACCGGGGTGAAGCCGAGCCGCGTGTAGACGGCGAGCGCGGCCGCGTTGTCGGCCTTCACGTTCAGCGTGACGTGATCGACCGTCTCGCGCAGCCGGCGGCAGAGCGCCGCCACCGCGCCGGTGGCGAGTCCCCGGCCCCGCGCGTCCGGGCGCGTCGTGACGTTGCCGAGCGCGGCGACCCGGTAGGTGGGGGACCAGACGTGCACCCCCGCCACGGCGAGCAACTGTCCGGCGCGGCGCACGCCCACGTACTGGCCGGTCTCCAGCATCCGCCGGTCGAACCAGTTGCCCGGATACGCCACGTCGTAGAGGCGCTCGAGCTCGGCGAGATCGGCGGGCGACAGCAGCTCACCGGCGGGTTCGACCCGGTCCAGCCGCGCCGTGTCGGTGAGCGCCATCTTCAGGTGCGGGCCGCCGGGCTCGCCCCGGAACTGCCGTCCGACCACCTGGTCCATGCCGGGCGAGAGGTGGGCGTAGAACCGGCGGGGGAGCAGCGGGAGGAGGCCGTCGAGCAGGTCCGCGAGGTCCTCCGCCCCGTCGCGGTCCGCGAGCGCGAGCAGGGTGGGCACGCCGCCGCCGTGATAGACCAGCGCGAGCGCGTCGCCGTGCCGGAACCACGTGGTGTACGGCCAGAAGAAGTCGTCGAGGTCGCCCAACGCGTACGCGTGCAGCGTCGGATCCCGTCGCAGCAGTTCGGCCAGCTCGCGCCGGTCGTGGACGCTCCGCACCACCATCAGGTCATGATCACACGTGGTGCCCGCTGCGCCGGTCGTCGGGGACCGGGGTCGACTGCCACTCACCACCGGCCCCGGTCCGCGATCGGTCGGTTGACCAGCGAATACGCGAGGAATTCTCGATTGCCGGCGGGTCGGGGCGGGTTCTGTGCCGATCTGTGTGACCAGGTGAACCGGCAGCCCGGCTGGCGCGTCCAGTTGATATGACACGTTCCCGCGTACCACCGATGATCTTCGTTTGTATGCTGCTCGCGGCCGGTTGCTACCGCGCCGGTCCGGACGGCGCTGCGCCGGTCGCTCCCGTCACGTCCGCGCCCGGATCCTCCGTCGTCGTGACGCCGACCACCGAGGAGATCCGGCCCCCGCTCCGCACGTCGCCAGCGGTCGGCAAGCCGCCGGCGCCGGCGCCGGCGGGGTCGCCCTATCAGGTCCGGTACGGCTGGGGGGTGCCCGCGTCGCTGACCCGGATCGCGCACACGGTCGACGTGCCGATCGCGCCGCCCCCGGCGCCGGCGCTGCCCTACCTGGTCGAGATCCATGCGGCCGACCACCCGGAGGGAAGCCCCGGCTACAGTCGGTTCTCGTTCTACTTCCGCGGCGCGTTCCCGTCCTACCAGGTCCAGTACGTGCCCCGGGTGACCCAGGACGGCAGCGGGGAGCCGATCAAACTGACCGGCAACAGCTTCCTGCGCCTCCAGTTCACGCCCGCCCAGGCCCACGACGGCAAGGGCCGCCCATCGATCAGGAAGGCGCCGGGATCGGCGTTGGGCTTCCCGACCCTGCGTAGCTACGGCATGGCCGGTGACTACGAGGGGTACGTGACCTACGGGCTCGGTATCCAGGTCGCCGCCAACAGCGGTCAGGTCATGCCGATCCGGATCGGTGAGATGATCCGACCCGACGGCTTCCACGTCGTCGCCGTGGATGTGCGTCGCGGCTAGCCGACGGAGGACGTCTACCTCCGCTTGGGCCACTTCGCCGCGTACGCCGTGTACTCCGGGCCGACCGTCACGTGGCCGGCGCGGTCGACGGTGCGCACGCGCCAGGTGAACCGCCCGTTGTACTTCTTCGTGTTGACCGAGAACCGGTGTGGCGCCTTCCAGTCGCGGGCGACCACCTTCCGGTTGACGAGCAACTCGACGAAACGTACCCCGACGTTGTCCGATGCCGCGGCATCGATGCGGATCGTGCCCCGCACCTGCGCCTTGTTCCTCGGTCCCTTCGTCACCCGGACCTTCGGGGCGCTGTTGTCCGCGACCACGTTGCGCGTCACGACGGTCTGGTTGCCCATCTTGTCCGTGACACGCCACAGCAGGTGCACCCGACCCGACCGGCCGGCCATCGAGATCACGGCACTCCACGGCCAGCTCGTACGGCGGGCCTCGAGCGTGCCCGCCACGTAGAGATCCGCCTTGGCGATCCCCGCCGGGTCGCTGAGATTGAGCCGGCTGGTGACGAACCCGGTCAGCGAAGCCCAGGAGTCGGGCGCGACGAAGTCCACGACCGGACCCGCGTTGTCCGCGGTGACCGTCACCGTCGCGGCCGCCGAGTTCCCGGCGGCGTCAAAGGCCTGCACCTTGATCGGGAAGCGGCCGTTGCGGCCCGCGGTATCGACCGCGAACGTCCCCCTTGCGGCGGAGAGCGATCCGGTGAGCACGCCGTTGGCGTACACGTCGATCCGCGTGACCCCGACGTTGTCGAGTGCCGTCGCCGTCACGGTCACGGTGCCCCGGACCCGGAGGCCCTCCCGCAGCCCGACGATCGAGACGGTTGGCGCCTCCACGTCGATCTCGTCGGCGGACGCCGGAGCGGTCCCGCCGATGAACCCCGCGACGACCGCGGCGGCAACAACGGCTCGTACTCTCCTGCCGCCGCGAGTGCCGCGCCCAGTCGTTGTCGCCACGTCGCTCCACCCTCTCGTTGAGTGGTGGCCCCGCGATCCGGCAGCCACGTCGTGATCACTCAATCGGGCGGGAATTCA
Organism: Micromonospora sp. NPDC049679; assembly: GCF_040659735.1. Classification (NCBI taxonomy): domain Bacteria; kingdom Bacillati; phylum Actinomycetota; class Actinomycetes; order Micromonosporales; family Micromonosporaceae; genus Micromonospora; species Micromonospora sp. NPDC049679. The sequence continues at coordinate 150,756 of NZ_JBFANZ010000003.1, read as the reverse complement.
CCAATCTGAGGGGTTCGCGCCCCTGGTCGAGCAGCCCGGTCGGCGCCGGCCGCGACGGGTCTGCAGCCCCGTCCACCGAGCGCCTCCGCTACTCGCCGAGGTGGCGCTCCGCGTAGACCTTCATCGCGTCCCGGATCAGCACCGCGGTGCCTTCGCCGTGACGGTCATAGTTGGCCGTGAAGCGCGGGTCGGCCACGTACATCTCGCCCAGCCCGATGAAGTACGGCCTCGTCGGGGTGGTCGTGATCGACAGCCACTCGAAGTGGCGCTGCGTGATCGCCTGCACCTCGTCGCTCTCGGCGGAGCTGCCGGCCAGGTGGGCCCGGCCGTAGTCCGCCGCGATGTCGAGTTGCTGCTGCTGGAACGCCTTCTTGTCGGCGTCGCTGAGCGAGCGCCACCACCGGTCCGCCTTCTCGTACGCCCCGCGTCCCCACCGTTCGGTCACTTCCTGCTCGTACTGGGTGTGGTCGAAGCCGTCGAAAATCTCCTCTGCCATGAGTTGTTCACCTCCCTCCGTCTTGCGCAGCGTCGTTGTCACCGACTCGATCTGCCGTCCGAGGCGCTGGCGTTCCTGTTCCAGCAACCTCAGATGGATACGCAACGCGGCGGCGGTGTCCTGCTCGCCGGCGAGCACCTCGGCGATGGCCGGGAGGCCGAGGCCGAGCTCACGCAGCAGCAGGATCCGCTGCAGCCGTACCAGACAGTCCTGGTCGTAGTAGCGGTAGCCGTTGCTCCCCACCCGGCTGGGCTCGAGCAGCCCGACCTGGCCGTAGTGGCGCAGGGTGCGGCTCGTCGTCCCGGCCAGGCGCGCGAGCTCCTGGATTGACCATTCCATCGCGGCTGACCGCCCTTCTGACCTCGTCGGTGCTACCACCGTAAAAGTTGACGCTACGTCAAGGTCAAGGCGCGTAGGTCGCGCCGGTCAGGGGATCCGGCGGCGGCCGGCGAAGCCGAGATCGGGGCGGTGGTACCAGATCAGCTCCGGTTCCCCCTCCAGCCAGCAGAACAGCACCGGCGCGCCGTCGAGGTCGGCGGGGAAGTCGACCAGCAGCGGGGCGAATCCCCGCAGTTCGGCGCCGGTCTGCTGCACCACCGTCATCAGGTCGTCGAGCCGGGCCTGCGCGCCCTTCCACTCCGGTAGCCCGCCGAGTGGCGTCGGCGTCCCGCCGTCGGCGAGCGAGGCCGCCAACTCGGCCGCGTCGGCCCGGACGGCCACAAGCTCGTGGAGGACCGGCCGCAGTCGCGCGAGTTCGATGCGCGCCTCGGCGATCGTGAACAACCCCATCGTCCGAGTCTGACAGTCCGCACGCCGGTCACCGCTGCCGGGCCGCACGATGATCTTGTTCTCAGCGTCTCTCAGCTTCGAGGATTCCCCACCGATGCGCACCGTGCAGGGGTAGCCGTCGAGCTCACCGCGGCCACGGCTCGTCGAGGAGGGCGAGCAGGCGGCGCACCACGGGAGTGACCGTGCGGCCGTTCCAGGCCAGCCCGATGTCCACTGTGGGCGTCGGCGCGGTGAAGTGGCGCAGCCGTACGCCCGGCACCCGGAGCGCCAGTGCCCGACCGGCCGGCACGGCCGCGACGACGCCGCCGCTGGCGACCGCGCGCAGCAACTGTTCGTCGTCGGGCTCGTGGCGGACCAGGTTGAAGCCCCCGGTGGGCCAGACCTGCTGCACGGTCCGGTCGAACATGCCGGGCCCGTTCTCCCGCGGCCACATCACCGCCGGCACGCCGACGACCAGCTCACGCGGGATCCGCCGGCGCCGCGCCAGCGGATGGTCAGCCGGTACGGCGAGCAGCAACTCCTCGGTGTCGACGAGACGGCAGCGCAGCCCGGGCTCACGCACCGGCGGGCGGACGAACGCGACGTCGATCCGGCCGGTGAGAAGCCCGGCGACGTTCGGCGCGGTCCAACCGGTCTCGGGGACCACCTCGACGTGCGGGTTCTCGGCGCGGAAATGCGCGACGAGGGCATCGACCCGCCCGCCGCGCGCCGACCGCGTGTAGGCCAACCGGATCCGACCGCCCTGCCCGCGCGCCGCCGCTCTGATCCGGTCCTCGGCGGCGGCTGCCTGCGCGAGCAGCGCCCCCGCCTCCTGCGCCACCGCGCGGCCGACCTCGGTCAGGACGCAGTCGCGGCCGCTCCGGTCGATCAACTCGGCGCCGAGGTCGCGTTCCAGCGCCCTGATCTGCTGACTGAGCGCGGGCTGCGCGATGCGTAAACGATGGGCGGCCCGGGTGAAGTGCAGTTCCTCGGCCAGCACCGCGAAATAACGCAGCCGGCGCAGATCCATGTCCGTGATTATAAGCGCCGCTTATCGCACGGTAAGAAAAGCGTCTTGGACAACGCGTTCCGCGCGCGGTTGCCTGGAAGACCCCAGGAGCACGGAGGTGCGTGATGTTCGACGTGGTGGTTGTCGGAGCCGGGATCGTCGGGCTGACATGCGCGGCCCGGTTGCAGGCGGCGGGCGCGCGGGTCGCCGTGCTCACCGCCGGCGAACCCTCGGCGACGGTGTCCTGGATCGCCGCCGCGGTCTGGTATCCCACCCGCACCACCGGCGATCCTCGGGTGCTCGGCTGGGCGCGCCGGAGCTTCGACGAGTTCGCCGAGCAGGCCGCGCGGGGCGTGCCCGGGGTGGTGATGCGGCCGACCCGGATGTTGCTGCGGGCCGAGACGCCCGTGCCGTGGTGGGCTGAGGGGCTGCGGGACTTCCGCGCGGCCCCGCCGCCCGCCGGGTACGTGGGCGAATGGCGGCACCCGGCGCCGTCGGTCGAGATGGCGCGCTACCTGCCGTGGCTCATCGAGCAGGTGACGGCGGCCGGGGGAGCGGTGCTGCGACGCTTGGTCGCGCGCCTGGCCGACGTGGCCCAGCTGGCGCCCGTGATCGTCAACGCCACCGGGCTGGCGGCCGGCAAGCTCGCCGACGACCCGGCGGTGCATCCGGTGCGGGGTCAGATAGTCCTGGTCGACAACCCCGGCCTGGTCGTCTCGGTACGCGACGAGGAGAACCCGGCCGGCCCGACCTACATCCACCCGCGCAGCCGCGACGTGGTGCTCGGCGGCACGTTCGAACCGATGGAGACCGATGTCGTCCCCGACGCCGCGACCGGCCAGGCCATCATCGAGCGCTGCGCCGCCCTGGTGCCGGAGCTGACCGGAGCCCCGGTGCGCGCGCAACTCGTCGGCCTGCGGCCGGCACGGCACGGCGGAGCGCGGGTGGCCGTGGACCCGGACGGGCTACCCGGCGGGGTCAGGTTGATCCACGACTACGGGCACGGGGGCGCCGGCATGACGCTCAGTTGGGGTTGCGCCGACGAGGTCGCCGCCCTGGCCGCGGAGCCCGGGCCCGGTGCCAGCCGGTCCTAGCCGACCTTGCCGCGGACGATCGCCACGGCCACCCGGCAGAACTCGTCCATGTTGGGGTCGAAGCCCGCGGCGATGTCGGGATGGAGCCCGGCCCTGGTCTCGTCGAGCAGCCGCTGGCAGACCGTCTCCACCGGCTCGCCGCCGTAGGTGTTGCGCACCCGGTCGGCGGCGGCCTGCAGCGCCGAGGTCAGCTGGTCCTCCAGTGGACCGCGCAGCTTCTCCTCGACCGGGTTGAGACCGGCGGGGTCGAGCGTGATGTGCGGCTCGGACATGGGCTCCCTCCCTTCGTTCGGGTCCCGCCGTACCCGGAACTGCGGCCGCGCCAAACCACGCCCCGCCGGGCGCCGTCGGCTCACCCCACCTGAGGCAGTGTGGCGACCCGTACCAGGTATGACGGCTCGTCGGCCGTCTCCTCACGGTAGGAGATCTGCCGGATCTGACGGTCATCGATGTAGAGCGCGACGTCGACCAGTACCCCGAGATGGGTCAGGCTGCTGACGCGTGCCCGCCTCTTATCTTGCAGCACGTCGCCGATCCCGCCGAGGAAGTTCGACGCATCCCCGGACGGGTGACTGGGTGGGCAGCGCAGCACCACCTCCAGCGCGACCGGCTCGGTCAGCGGCGTCCAGCCGCTGCGCTGCGAGGCCGTGCACGCCGCCTGCAGGAGGGCGCGCACCCGACCGGCCTGACGGTGGCCGGCGGCGAGCATGGAGAGCGCCTCGTTCTTGAGCGGCGGCAGGCCGGGCACCTCGAACGACAGCGCGCGTGTGCGGACGTCGTGCATGACGCACCTCCTCGGCACGACGCTCCGGGCGGCGGAGCGGCGGGGACTGGGGGGCGGAGAACCGCGCCCGTGCGGAAGAGCGTGTCGGCGTCGGCGGCGACAACGGGTGGCTCGACCGTACCGACGGCCGTCGCCGCGCGGACAGCGTCCGTTCGTGCACAGTTGGCACTACCGGGTGACGTGACACACGGTTACATCGCGTTTGATCTTTCCGTGGTTCGGGCAGTAGGGGGCACCACGACACGCGCCCACCGCCCGCCGCATCAGCGGTGCGGGCCGGAGTGCGGGTCTTTCGCCGTGCGCCGGGGCACACATCCCCCAGCCCGGCGTGGCGTCCGAAGGAGGCGGGAGGAATGAGCGGACTCGAGCGGGGACGCTCCCGATGGGGTCGGCGCGCCCGGATGATCGCGGCGGCGGCCGCGGTCACGGTGGTGGCGCCGTTGGCCGCGTGCGGCTCCGGCGACGGCGGCGGCGGTACGCCCACCGTCAATCTCTACTACGGGCCGGAAGAGAACCTGCAGAAGGTGGTCGACGACTGCAACGTCAAGGCGGCCGGCCGCTACCGGATCAACTACGAGGTGCTGCCGCGCCCGGCGGACGACCAGCGGGTGCAGATGGTCCGGCGGCTCGCGGCGCAGGACCCCGGCATGGACATCCTCGGCCTCGACGTCACCTGGACCCACGAATTCGCCAGCGCGAAGTGGCTGCGGGAATGGACGGGTGAGCGACGTGCCGCGGCGGAGAAGGGCACCCTGCCCGGACCGCTGGAGACGGCGCGCTACCAGGGCAAGCTCTACGCGGCGCCGAAGAACACGAACACGCAGCTGCTCTGGTACCGCACGGACCTCGTCGAGCAGCCGCCGAAGACCTGGGACGAGGTGATCAGGACGGCCCAGGACCTCAAGGCGCAGGGAAAGCCGTACCAGGTCATCACGATGGGCGCCCAGTACGAGGGCCTGGTCGTTCTCTACAACACGATGACGGCCAGCGCCGGTGGCAAAATCCTCAGCGACGACGGCGGCGAGGCGGTCTTCGACGCCGGTGCCGTCAAGGCGCTCGAGCTGCTGCGGCGCTTCGCCACCTCCGGCGTGACGAACCCGTCGTTCAGCAACACCCTCGAAGACGACGCCCGGCTGCAGTTCGAGTCCGGTGACGCCGCCTTCCAGATCAACTGGCCCTTCGTCTACCCCGCGTTGCAGAAGGGCGCCCCGGAACTCGCGAAAAAGGTCGCCTGGGCGCGCTATCCCGCGGTCGACGCCGGCACCCCCAGCCGGGTGACGATCGGCGGGTACAACCTGGCCGTCTCGGCGTACTCCCGGCACCCGCAGGAGTCGTTCGACGCGGCGTCGTGCCTGCGCGACGCCGAGCACCAGAAGTTCTCCGCGATCAACGACGGGGTGCCCCCGACGATCGAGAGCATCTACGCCGACCCGGAGATGGCCAAGGCGTATCCGATGAAGGACGAGATCCTCGCCGAGTTGAAGGACCCGGCGCTCCGGCCGCTGACGCCGGCGTACCAGAACCTCTCCACCGTGATGTCCGCGACGCTGTCGCCGGCCTCGGCGATCACGCCGGAGCGGACCGCTGCGCAGTTGCGCTCGGCGATCCAGGACGCGCTCGAGTCGAAGGGAGTGCTCCCGTGACCGTGATCGAGAAGACCGGGCAGGCCGGCGACGAAGCGCGGCACGCCAGGGGCGCGCGCGGCAGGGCGCCACTGAGCGAAGGGAAGAAGGCCGAGCGGCGGTTGGGCTGGTTGCTCTGCGCGCCGGCCGCGTTCGTGATGGTGGCGGTGACCGCGTACCCGATCCTCTACTCGGTCTGGCTGTCGCTGCAGCGCTTCGACCTGAAGTTTCCCGACCAGCGCAAGTTCGTCGGCCTGGACAACTACGTGACGGTGCTGACCAACCAGTACTGGTGGACGGCGTTCGGCGTCACCGTGCTGATCACCGTCGTGACGGTCGCCGTCGAGCTCGTGCTCGGCATGGGGCTGGCGATCATCATGCACCGCACCATCATCGGGCGCGGGCTGGTCCGCACGGCCGCCCTCATCCCGTACGGGATCGTCACGGTCGTGGCGGCGTTCTCGTGGCGCTACGCGTGGACGCCGAAGACCGGCTACCTGGCGACCCTGTTCGGGGACGGCGCGCCGCTGACCGAGAAGGCCAGCGCGCTGGCGATCATCATGCTGGCCGAGATCTGGAAGACCACGCCGTTCATGGCGCTGCTGCTCATGGCCGGGCTCGCGCTCGTCCCGGAGGACCTGCTCAAGGCCGCCTCGATGGACGGGGCAACGGCGTGGCAACGCTTCACCAAGGTGATGCTGCCGGTGATGAAGCCGGCGATCCTGGTGGCGCTGCTGTTCCGCACGCTCGACGCGTTCCGGGTCTTCGACAACATCTACGTGCTGACCGCCGGCGCCAACGAGACGTCCTCGATCTCGATGCTCGCCTACAACAACCTGCTCAGGGGGTTGAACCTCGGCATCGGGTCGACGATGTCGGTGCTCATCTTCCTCGCGGTGGCGGTCATCGCGTTCGTCTTCGTCAAGTTGTTCGGCACCGCTGCCCCCGGTAGCGCCGACGAGGGGAGGCGCTGATGGCGAGCCTCGACACGACCGCCGGCGCGAAATGGCGCTGGGGAATGCTCGACCTGGTCGTTGTGGTCTTCGCGCTGGTTCCGGTGCTCTGGATCGCGTCGCTGTCGTTCAAGACGACGGCCACGCTCACCGACGGCAACTTCATCCCCCAGGAGTGGACGCTCGACAACTACCGCACCATCTTCCGGACGGACCAGTTCGTCCGGGCCCTGGCCAACTCGATCGGCATCGCGCTGATCGCGACGACCGTCGCGGTGGTCCTCGGGACGATGGCCGCGTACGCCATCGCGCGGCTGGACTTTCCCGGCAAGAAGCTGCTGGTCGGCGTCTCCCTGCTGATCGCGATGTTCCCCCAGGTCTCGCTGGTGTCGCCGCTGTTCGAGATCGAACGGAAGCTGGGGCTCTTCGACACCTGGCCGGGACTGATCCTCCCGTACATCACCTTCGCGCTGCCGCTGGCGATCTACACGCTGTCGGCGTTCTTCAAGCAGATCCCGTGGGATCTGGAGAAGGCCGCGAAGATGGACGGGGCGACCCAGGGACAGGCGTTCCGCAAGGTGATCGCGCCGCTCGCGGCGCCCGGGGTGTTCACCACGGCGATCCTGGTCTTCATCTTCTGCTGGAACGATTTCCTCTTCGCGATCTCGCTGACCTCCACGGAGCGGTCCCGCACCGTGCCGGTCGCGTTGTCGTTCTTCACCGGCGCGTCCCAGTTCGAGGACCCGACCGGGGCGATCGCCGCGGCCGCCGTGGTGATCACCATTCCGATCATTCTGTTCGTGCTCTTCTTCCAGCGCCGCATCGTCTCGGGTCTGACGTCCGGCGCCGTCAAGGGTTAGGTGGGTAGCTCGTGGCTGACATCGTGCTGGACAAGGTGAGCAAGAAATATCCGGACGGGACCGTCGCGGTGCGCGACGTCGACCTCGAGATCGCCGACGGCGAGTTCGTGATCCTGGTCGGGCCGTCGGGGTGCGGTAAGTCGACGACGCTCAACATGATCGCCGGGTTGGAGGACATCAGCTCGGGCGAGCTGCGCATCGGCGGTCAGACCGTCAACGACAAGGCGCCGCGTGACCGGGACATCGCGATGGTGTTCCAGTCGTACGCGCTGTATCCGAACATGACGGTGCGGGAGAACATGGGCTTCCCGCTGAAGCTGGCGAAGCTGAGCAAGGCCGAGATCGACCAGAAGGTCGAGGAGGCGGCGAAGGTGCTGGAGCTGACCCCGCTGCTGGACCGCAAGCCGGCCAACCTCTCCGGCGGCCAACGGCAGCGGGTCGCGATGGGGCGGGCGATCGTGCGCAGCCCCAAGGCGTTCCTGATGGACGAGCCGCTGTCCAACCTGGACGCGAAGCTGCGGGTGCAGATGCGCACGGTGGTGTCCCGGCTGCAGAAGCGGCTCGGCACGACCACCGTCTACGTCACGCACGATCAGACCGAGGCGATGACGCTCGGCGACCGGGTGGTGATCATGCGGGGCGGGGCGATCCAGCAGGTCGGCGAGCCGCAGGAGCTGTACGACCGGCCGAACAACCTCTTCGTCGCCGGCTTCATCGGCTCACCCTCGATGAACTTCCTGCACGCCGTGGTGGAGGACGGACACCTGCGTACGGCCGTCGGTGATCTGCCGGTGGACGGACGGATCCGCAGCGCGCTCGACGCGGGCGACGGGTCGCGGGAGCTGATCCTGGGCATCCGCCCCGAGCACTTCGAGGACGCCGCGCTCGTCGACGATGAGGCGCGGGACCGGGGAGCGGAGTTCGAGGCGTCGGTCGATCTCGTCGAATCGATGGGCTCGGACAAGTACGTGTACTTCTCGCTGGAGGGGGAGCGGGCCAGCGCGGCCGAGCTGGAGGAGTTGGCCGCCGACGCGGGCGCGGGCGAACTGCCCTCGTCCGGGTCGAACCTGGTCACCCGCCTGTCGGCCGAGTCGTCCGTACGGGAAGGTGAGCCGCGGCGGGTCTGGTTCAACCTGGACAAGGTCCACCTGTTCGATCCGAACAACGGGCGGAACCTCACGCTCGACGTGGCGGTCGACGAACCCGCTCAGCGGTAGGTGCGGATCTGTTCCTCCGCCTGCGCGGCCGGCATCGGCTGGGCGAGCAGGTAGCCCTGACCGAGGACACAACCGAGGCGCATGATGTGGTCGCGCTGGGCGGGCGTCTCGATGCCCTCGGCGATCAGTTCGAGGCCGAGGTTGTGTCCCATCAGGACGATCGTGCGGACGAGTTCGGCGCTCCTGCGGTCGGCGCCGAGGCGGGAGACGAACGACCGGTCGATCTTGAGTACGTCGATCGGCAGCTGGTGCAGCGCCTCCAGCGAGGAGTAGCCGGTGCCGAAGTCGTCGATGTGCACCTCGCAGCCGAGGTGGTGCAGCTCCTCGAGAATCGTGCGCGCCCGATCGATGTTGCGCATGATCACCCCCTCGGTGATCTCCAGCGCGAGGCAACGGGCGGCGAGCCGGTTGTGGCGCAGGTACCAGTCGACGTCCTCGGCGAGGTTGTCGTGCCAGAACTGCCGGTCGGAGATGTTCACACTGATGCGGAGGTCGGTGCGCCCCCAGACGCGCTGCCAGATCCCGAGCTGGCGGCAGGACTCGCCGAGGACCCAGCGGCTGATCGGCAGGATCAGGCCGCTCTCCTCGGCGACGCCGAGGAACTGGGCGGGCGGGATCAGGCCGCGCGTCGGGTGACGCCACCGGAGCAGGGCCTCGAAGCCATGCGTCTCTCCGGTGCGCAGGTCCACGATCGGCTGGTAATGCACCTCCAGTTCGTCGCGTTCGAGCGCCTGCCGCAGTTCCGTCTCGGTGCGCAGCCGGCTCACCGCCCGGTCGTGCATGGTCACGTCGAAGATCGCGTGTGAACCCTTGCGCCGCGACTTGGCGGAGTACATCGCGATGTCGGCGTCGCGCACCAGCGCCTCGGGGTCGTCGTAGCGGGGGTCGCCGAGGGTGATCCCGATGCTGGTCGAGATCACCACCTCCTGTCCCTGTACGGGGAAGGGTCGGGCCAGCGCGGCGTGCAGCTGGTCGGCGACCTCGACCGGGACGCGCCGATGCCCGATGGCGTCGAGCAGCACCAGGAACTCGTCGCCCCCGAACCGGGCGGCGAGGTCCGACGGAGAGAGCCCGGCCCGGATCCGCTCCGCCACCTGCACCAGCAACTCGTCACCGGCCGAGTGCCCGAGGCTGTCGTTGATCACCTTGAAGTCGTCGAGGTCCAGGAAGAGCACCCCGAACTCGGGCTCCGATCCGTTCTGGCCGCGTCGCATCACGACGCCGAGTTCGTCGAGGAAGAGCGCCCGGTTCGGCAGCCCGGTCAGGTGGTCGTAGAGCGCCCCGCTGCGCAGCCTCGCCTCCTGCCGACGCAGTGTGCCGAGCATCGCCTGGTGATCCAGGGCGACGGTGAGCAGGGCGGCCCACTGGTTGATCGGCTCCCGGCCGGTGCCGACCCGGGGGTCCACCCCGTCCACGATCGCGAGGAGCCCCCAGTCGCTCTGCTGGACCTTCGTCGGGACGACGTAGACGACCGCGTTCGGGTGCTCGCCGGCCAGGGCGATGAACTCCGGTGGCGGGAACGCGGCGACCGTGGTCGCCGCTCCGGGTACGGGTGCCGGCGCGCCGGACCCGTCCCGCGCGAAGACGCCGGCGATTTCCAGTGCCGAATCGCGTCCGGTCCGGACGGCGTGCTCGCCGCTCCAGAGCGCGAGACAGCCCGCGGTCGCCGAGGTGCGGCCCAGCCAACCCAGCTGCCGCGGGTCCTCCTGGTGGCCGCGGAGCAGGTCCATGCTCACCTCGAACTGCTGGGTCAGCGTCGCCTGCAGATGGTTGGTCTCGGAGAACCGGGCGTCGGCCGGGGTCCGCATCGCCGCGGGCAGCGTGCCGAATCCGGCGGCTGATGCCGGCCGGGCGGGCTCCGTCAGCCCGGATCCCGGCGTCACCGTTTCCGGCGTGACCGTTTCCGGGCAGCCGCAGGACTCGCGGATGACGAGCGAGGTCTCGACATGCTGCCGAGCGGGACCGCGTACGCCGTCGTTGACCTGGCGGATCAGCTCGGTGACCGCCCGGCGGCCGATCTCGCTGAGCGGCTGATGCACGCTGGTCAGCGTCGGCGTGGCGTAGGCGGCGGCCTGCCGATCGTCGAAGCCGATGATCGCCTGGTCCCGGGGAAGGTGGCAGCCGGCGGCAGTCAGCGCCGCCATCAGGCCGAGCGCCGTGGAGTCGGTCGCCGCGATCGTCGCCGTGGCGGGCAGCCCGGCGGCCAGCATCCACCGCGCGGCCCGCTCGCCGCCGGACTCCAGGTTGTCGCCGGTGTCGAACGTCAGGCACCGGTCTGCGTCGATCCCCGCGGCCAGCAGCGTCTCCCGGTACGCCTCATGACGCTCCCGGATGTCGTCGCCGGCCAGGTGCCCGGCGAACGCGACCCTGCGATGTCCGTGTCCGATCAGATGGTGCACCGCCGCCCGGATCCCGGAGCTGTTGTCGGGAAGGACGACGGGGCAGTCCAGGCCGGGAAAGCCGTGGCTGATCGCGACGACCGGCTTGCCGTCGCGCCGCAGGGCGGCGACGTACGCGTCGTTCACGGCGTTGGCGACCACGATGTAACCGGCCGCGTGCTCCCACGCGACGGGGTGCGCGAAGGAGGGCGGTTCACGCAGTTCCAGCCGGTTGGTGCCGGCGTCGAGGGTCTGCACGGCGACCACGTTGGCGCCGGCAGCGGTCGCGGCGCCGGTGATCCCGGAGAGGATGCCGCCGAAGTACCAGCCGCCGAGGAACGGCGACAGCACCCCCAACGTCAACCCTGCCGACACGTCTGCCCCGCCTCCCCGCCACGTCGGACGTCCAGCGTCAGGGGACGCGGCCATCACCGATATCGCAGACGGCAGATCGTCCGGCGGGGGGCGCGCCTGAGGAGGAGGGGGGAGAAAGTTCGGACTATTTGGTCCTGACCGGGCACATTCCCTATGCCGGCGACCGGACGCCCACCCGCCCCCGTGGACGATGGACCGGTGGCCCGAGCGGGGGCTCTCAACCCGCCCGGTACCACCGGTTGCCCCTACGCCTACCCCGGATCACCGGGGCCGAATCGCCCGCCGGCCCCGCTTATCCGGAAAGCGTGTTATCCGGAAAGCCCGGCGGGGGAGACCGCGGTCAGCGTCGACGGTGCCAGCAGGTCGGCGACCAGGTCACCGAGGACCGCCATCCCGTCCTGGCTGAGCACCGACTCCGGATGGAACTGCACCCCGGCGAAGCGTGACCCGCGCAGCGCGTGAACCGCCGCGTCGGCCGCGTCGCGGGCCAACCGCACCCGCCCGTACGCGGTGGCCACCTCGTCGGTGCCCGCGGGCATCGCCGTGTCGGCCAGGGCCGTGAAGGTCGAGTAGAAACCGACGCGCCGCGGCGTGCCGAAGAGGTCGATCTCCCGCTGCAGCCCCTGGTAGGGGGCGTCCCGCCGATGCAGGCGCAGTCCGAGGAGCCCGGCGAGGAGCTGGTGACCGAGGCAGACCGCGAGCAACGGCCGGCCGGTGTCGAGCCGTTCCGCGATCAACCGCCGTACCGCGGTCATCTTCGGGTCGTCGTCGCTGCGCGGATCGCCCGGACCCGGTCCGGCGATCACCAGATCGGCCTCCGCCGGGTCACCGGGGTCGGACCAGGGCCGCACCGTCACCTCCAGGCCGAGGGCGCGGAGCTGATGGGTGAGCATCCCGGTGAAGGTGTCCTCGGCGTCCACGATGAGCACCCGCCGGCCGGCCAGCTCGGCGCGGGTGGCCGCCCCCGGGGCGCGCTGCTCGAGCCAGAAACGGGCCAGCCGCGCGTTACGGGCGGCCAGCGCCGCCCGTACGGCGGGGTCGTCGCCGAGCCGCGCCCCGTCGGCTTCGGCCGGCCGGGGCGCGGCCGCGGGTCGCAGCCCGAGCGCGGCGAGCACGCCGGCCGCCTTCGTGTGCGTCTCCGCGACCTCGCCCTGCGCGGTGGAATGACGCACCAGGGTCGCGCCGACCGAGACCCGCAGCTCGCCGGCGGGGGAGAGGTCGGCGGTGCGGATCAGGATCGGCGCGTCCAGCGTCTGCCGTCCGTCCTCGTCGTGACCGAGCAGCGCGAGCACCCCCGCGTAGTAGCCGCGCCCCCGCCCCTCGTGCCGGGCGATGACCCGGCAGGCGTTCTCCATCGGGCTGCCGGTCACCGTCGGCGCGAACATCGTTTCGCGGAGCACCTCGCGGACGTCGAGCGAGCCGCGGCCGGCGAGCAGGTACTCGGTGTGCGCGAGGTGGGACATCTCCTTGAGGTAGGGGCCGATGACCTGGCCGCCGTGTTCGGCGACGGTCGCCATCATCTTCAGCTCCTCGTCGAGCACCATGTAGAGCTCGTCGATCTCCTTGGGGTCGGCGAGGAAGCGCAGCAGGCCGTCCCGGTCGGGTCCGGTGGCGGCGTGCCGGAACGTGCCGCTGATCGGGTTCATCATCGCCAGGCCGTCGGTCACGCTGACGTGCCGCTCGGGCGTGGCGCCGACGAGCGTACGGGCGCCGGTGTGCACGAGGAACGTCCAGTAGGCGCCCCGTTCGCCGAGAAGCAGCCGGCGCAGCGCGGTCAGGGCCGCGGCGAGCGGGGTGACGTCGTCCGCCAGCTGCGCCTGATAGGTGCGGTGGATGACGAAGTTCGCCCCGGCGCCCCGGCCGATCTCGTCGCGAAGCACCCGATCGACGATCCCGGCGTACTCGTCGTCGGACAGGTCGAAACCGCCGCCCGTGGTGGGGATCCCGGTGTCGGGGAGGAGGGTCAGCGCCGACGCCAGCGGCACCGCCTCGTGCCGGGTGATCGCGAGACACTCCAGTGGCGCGCCGTCGTCGACACAGGCGAAGCCGCGCTCGGCGATCTGCCGGTAGGGCACCAGGGCCAGCGTGCGCGGCCCGGGCGGGCCGGGCGGCAGCGGGATGTCGGCGAGCCGGTCGACGCTCCGGACGGTGCCGGTGAAGATCTCCAGCTGATCCGCGCCCTCGCGGCGTACCAGGGCGAACGGACCGGGATCGGTGCCGTCGGCGACGGCGGTGAGCAGCTGCTCCAGCAGGATCATGTGTCGTTTCCTCGGGCCGTGGACCGTCCGGGGGAGGCGGCCGGTGCGCCGGGGGAAACGCGGCGGCCGCCTCGATGGGCGGCCGCGTGGGTGAGCTACGCGCGGAGGAGGGCCGCCGGGATGGCGGGCCACCAGGAGCTGAGTCGCGCGGGCATGGGGGCAAGAGTACGAGCGCGACCGTTCGGCGACAAGGGCGGTCGAAGAGCCGTCCAGATGCTGGACCGGGCGCGGCCGGGCCAGCGGGTGGGGCGCGGTCGGCGGAGCGGCTCGGTACGGTGATCGGCGATGAGCATTCTGGCGCTGGACCTCGGGACATCGTCGGCGCGGGCGATGGTCCTCGACAACGCCGCGCGGCCGATACCGGGCGCGTTGGCCCGGCGCGCCGTCGTCATCACCCAGGGCCGCGACGGCGCCGCCACCGTGGACGTGGCGATCTACCTCGCGGCCGTCGTCGAGTGTCTCGACGAACTGGCCGCGGCCGGTTGGCTCGACGGCGTCGAGCTGGTGGCCGCCGCCGGTCAGTGGCATTCGGTCCTTCCGCTCGACGCGACCGGCGTGCCGCTCGGTCCGCTGATGGCCTGGCTCGACACCCGGGCCACGCTGCCCGCCGGGACCCGCGGACCGGTCGACGAGGCGGCGTTCCACCACCGCACCGGGGCCTGGTGGCACCGCTTCTACTGGACCGTGCGGCTGCCCTGGTTGCGCGAGCGGCTGGGCTCCGCGCCGATGCGCTTCGTCGGGCTGGCCGAGTACGTCTTCGGCGTCCTGCTCGACGGTGCGCCGATGTCGGTGTCCCAGGCTTCCGGCACCGGGATGCTCGACCTGGCGACGCTGGAGTGGGACGCCGAGGCGTGTGAGCTGGCCGGCGTCCGTCCGGGTGAGCTGCCGCCGCTCGCCGGGGCCGGCTGGCGCGGCCGGCTGCGTCCCGAGTTCGCCCGGCGTTGGCCGGCCCTGCGGGACGCGCTCTGGGCGCCGTCGACCGGAGACGGCGCCGCCTCGAACGTGGGCTCGGGCTGCGTCGACGAGAGTCGCGCCGCCGTCACGGTCGGCACCTCGGCGGCTGTGCGTCTGGTTCAGTCCGTGCCCGCCGGGCGCCCGTTGCCGCCGCTGCCGGCCACCCTCTGGCGCTACCGCGTCGACCACGAGCGCGTCGTCACCGGCACGGCCTACTCCTCCGGCGGCAACCTCTTCGCGTGGGCGCGGCGCGAACTGCGACTGCCGCACGGGGCCGCGCTCGACGCGGCGCTCGACGGGCTCGCGCCGGGTGAGGGGGTACGGGCCGATCCGCGGTTCGGCGGCGACCGACCGCCGGGGCAGGCCCCGCCGGGCTCCGGGCAGCTCGCCGGACTGAGCTTCGACACCACGGCCGTGGAGCTGCTCGCCGGCCTGATGGACGGGGTGTGCCGGCAGATCGCCACCGATCTGCGGGTGATCGAGTCGACAGTGGATCGGACGGTCGAGGTCGTGCTCGGCGGTGGCGCGGTCGCCGCTTCACCGTGGTGGCGGCGCTCGTTCCACCGGGCCCTGGCGCCGAGGACGGTGCGCCGGGTGACCGATCCGGAGGTGGGCGCGACGGGCGCCGCGTTGGTGGCGCTCGGCCGTCTCGATGAGGCGGGATGGCTCGGCGCCATCGGCCGGACGGATGAGGGCGACTCGCCGGGACCGGCAGGACCCGGTCAGCCGCAGACTCCTTAGTGTCCCTTACCGCAGGTGGACGCGTTGACACCGATCAGCCGCCTGGTTGGATGGACTCCGCTCCTCGGCGCGGCCCGTATCGAGGTGAGTGACACTTGGAGGCGTGGTGGTTGCTGCCCCGGGACCGTCGAATGGCGCGGTGCCGCACCATCGCCGTCGCCGGCTTGACACCCGGGTCGCGCCGCAGCGGCGCCGGTCACGGCTCCGGCTGCGCGACTGGCGTATGCGCACCAAGCTCGCCACGGTGCTGGTCATCCCCTCGGTCGCGTTCCTCGTGCTGGCCGCCGTGCAGACCAGCTCGCTCGTCGCCCAGGCGACGGTGCTCCGCGAATTCTCCCGTCAGGTGGCGGTCGGCCAGGAGATCACCGCGCTCGTCCACGAGCTGCAGCAGGAGCGCGACCGCAGCGCCGGCGAGCTCGCCGCCCGGAAGTCGGCGCCCACGCGATACGACCCGGTGCTGGGCGACCTGGCGCTGAAACCACACTACGAGGCGGTCGACCGGACCCTCGCCGAATTCCGCACCGCCGCCGCCCCGCTGGCGCTCGGTGACGCCGCCTGGCAGGTCTCGTACGGCCGGGTGACCGAGTCTCTGGAGCAGCTTCCCGGCCTGCGGGCGTCGGTGGCGGGCGGACTGGTCAGCAGCGGCACCGTCTCCGGCGGCTATACGCGATCCATCGAGGCGCTGCTCACGCTCCTCGCCGAGCCCTCGCCCGGCGTGGAGCGTCCCGACCTGACCGACTCGGTCCTGCGGTATGTCCAACTCGCCCGGGTCAAGGAGGTCGGCTCGCGGATCCGTACCCGGATCTACAGCGCCGCACGCGCCGGGCGGTACGGACCGGAAGACCTCGTGGAGCTCACCGACCTGCGCGCGCAGCAGCTCACCGCGATCGCGGAGTTCAAGATCACGGCGACCAGCCGGCAGGTCCTGCGCTACCAGTCCGCCGCCGACGACGGCCGGTTCAAGGCCGCGGTCGCGTTGGAGGAGAGCACGTTCTTCGCCAGCGGCGGCAGCCCCGTGGTGCTCGATCCGACCAACTGGTGGGCGCTGAGCCAGGACCGGCACCAATTGCTGCGCCAGGTTGAGGAGCAGGTGCTCGCCAACGCCGTCGACGAGGCCGGCGCGCGCAGCTCCGCGCAGCTACGGCAGACCCTGCTCGTCGCCGGGGCCGTGCTGATCGTGCTGCTCACCGCTCTGTTGATCTCGGTTGCCGTCGGCCGCTCCATTGCCCGGTCGCTGCGCAGGCTGCGCAGCCAGGCGTTGCAGGTGGCGCAGTTCGACCTGCCTGACACGTTGGACCGGCTGCGCGCGGTTGACGCGGGCATACCGGAGATCGAGGTGGCGCCCGCCGCGGTCCGGTCGATGGATGAGATCGGCGAGGTGGCCGAGGCGTTCGTGGCGGTCCACCGCAGCGCGGTCAGCGTCGCCGTGGAACAGGCCGCGATGCGTCGCAACGTCAACGCGATGTTCGTCAACCTGGCCCGACGGAGCCAGGTGCTCGTCGAGCGGCAACTCGAACTCCTCGACGAGCTGGAGCGGGAGGAGAACGATCCCGACCAGCTCGACAACCTCTTCAAGCTCGATCACCTCGCCGCCCGTATGCGACGCAACGACGAGAGCCTGCTGGTTCTCGCGGGCACCGAGGCGACCCGCCGGTGGAGCCAACCCGTGGCGGTCTCGGCCGTGATGCTCGCGGCGATGGCGGAGATCGAGCAGTATCCGCGGGTGCGCCACGACGTCGCCGAGAACCTGCACATCGTGGGTCACGCGGTGGCCGATCTGGTGCACCTCCTGGCCGAACTGCTGGAGAACGCCACCGCCTTCTCCCCGCCGTACACCAATGTGCAGATGACCGGCGGCGGCGACGGCGAGCACGGCGTGCTGATCGAGATCGCCGACGAGGGCCTGGGCATGACGGCCGCGGCGCTGGGGCAGGCCAACACGCTGTTGTCGGCCCCACCGGCCGCGGACGTCGCGGCCTCCGAGCGCATGGGTCTGTTCGTGGTCAGCCACCTCGCCGCCCGACAGGGCGTACGCGTGCAGTTGCGGGCCGCCGGCCGCGGCATCGTGGCGGGCGTGTGGCTGCCGTCTTCCGTCCTCGCGTCGCCGCCGCCGGCCGAGCTGCAACAGCCGCCCGCCCGGCCGATGCTCAGCGGCCCCGCCACGGCGGATCCCACCCGCCCGTACCCGGCGAACGCGGTGGCGCTGCCCGCCCCCAACGGCGTCGCGGTGGCCGCGCCGAACGACCGGGGGCTCGCCGCTGCCGAGCCGGTCGTCGCTACTGCGGCGGGCGCAGCTCCTCCGGTCTTCGTCGACGAGCTGGAGTTGCCCGTCGCGGGCCGCCGTCCCGAGCCGGCCACGCTGCCGCCCGAGCCGGCCCCGCTGCCGCCCGCGACGCCCCCGCTGCCGCCCGAGGCGACCGCGACGCCGCCCGTCCCGTCCCGCCCCGTGCGGAGGACGATGCCGACCCGCGCCGAGGACATCATCGCCTCGGCGACCGGCGCGGGGAACGGCGCCGGCAGTGTCTGGTGGGAGCGGCAACGTGGACCGGTCGCGCCGACGCCGGTCACCCCGGCGCGGGCGGAGGTTCCCGTGACGGCCGGGATCAGCGCGAGCGGCCTGCCGGTGCGGGTGCCGATGGCGGCGCTGCCGGTGGTCACCGAGTCCGCGTCGGCGGTTCCGGCCGCGCCGTCGCGGCTGGAGTCGGACCCGGACGCCGTCGGCGGCATGCTGTCGCGTTTCTACGGGGGCGTACGGCGGGCAGAAGCAGAGGACACTACCGAGATAACCATGGTGCCGGTCACCCGGCACAGCGAAGAGGAGCAAGATTGAAGACGCTCAGCCAAGAGGCCCGTGACCTGAGCTGGCTGGTCAGCGCGTTCGCCGAGCGTGTTCCGGGGGTGGCGCACGCGATCGTCGTCTCCACCGACGGACTGCTGGTGGCGGTGTCGGACCACCTGCCCCGCGATCACGCGGACAAGCTCGCCGCCGTGACCTCGGGGCTGTCGAGCATCACCACGGGTGCCGCGCAGATGTTCGACGGCGATGTGGTGAAGCAGACGGTCGTGGAGATGGGGCGCGGATACTTCCTCGTCATGAACATCCGCGACGGGTCCATTTTGGCCACACTCGCCGCGGGCGACGCGGACGTCGGCGTGGTGGGCTACGAGATGGCGCGGCTGGCCAAGCAGGCGGGGGAGATGTTGACCCCGGCGCTGCGTGAGGAGCTTCAGCAGGCGTTGCCGCGCTGACTGACGCGGCGTCGCGAGCCGGCTGACCGACGCCGTCAGTTGTTGCCGTCCCGCTGCTGCTCGCCGTCGAACAGCAGCGGGAGCAGCAGCAGTTCCAGCCGGGTCGCGGTGTCCGGGGGGATGGCGCCCTCCCGGCGCCGATCGGTGATCTTCTTTCGGAGGTCCTGCGCCTTGCTGCGCGGGTCCCGTCCCTCCGCGACACGTTCACGCACGTCGTCCAGGTGCTTGCGCAGATCGCGTGCGAAGTCCTCGCGGATCTGTCCGGCGGCCACTGCTTCGCCGAGGAGTGAATCGATCTCGTCCACTGCGGAGCGCGGCGTGCTGGGCAGCGGGCGCGCCGTGGCCGCCGGCGGCGAGGGGAGCACGACGGCCGGGGCGGTGGCCGCCGGTGGCGTGCCGCCCGCCGCCACGCCGTTCGGCGCCTGCGGGGTGCTGAGGAACGCCGCCGAGGCGATGATGACGCTGAGCCCCGCGGCGATCACCCCACCGGCGACGACGACCGTCGCGAGCCGGGACCGGGGCGCCGCGTCCTCCATCAGATACGGCTCGTACCCCGTCTCCAGCTCACGTGGCGGCGGGTGGGCGACGGTGACGGGCGCGGACGCCATGAACCGTGGGCGGGGCAGCGACCCGCCGGCCGACGCCGCGACGGGGCGGTCCGGGACGGTACGCGGCTGCTGGTGTGGGATGTGCGGCGCGCCGGTGACCGGGTCCGGGAATTCGGTGATCACGCCGAGCGTCGCGTTCAGCTCGGCGGCGAGCTGCTCGGCGCCCGGGCGGGCGTCCGGGTCGCGCGAGAGGGAGGCGAGGCAGAGCTCGGCGACCACCGGAGGTAGCCCGGGGACGGCGGGCGGCTCGACCGGCACGTCGTCCTCGTGCGCGCTGGCCGCCTCCGACCAACTGGCCACCGCGATCGGGAGCTCCCCGGCCAGGCACTCGTAGAGCAGGGCGCCGAGGGCATAGACGTCGGTCGCCGGGTGCGCGGCGTCGTGCTTCAGCCGTTCGGGCGCCGCGTACGCCGGGGTGCCGACGAGCCAGCCGCCGTCAGGGTCGGGGCCGCCGTCGGCGAGCGCCGCGATGCCGAAATCGAGGATCTTCACGCCGGTCGACGTGAGCATCACGTTGCCGGGCTTGATGTCGCGGTGCACCACGCCGAGCCGGTGCGCGGCGGCGAGCCCGGTGGCGACCTGCGCGGCGACCCGGGTCGCCGCCGGCCAGGGCAGCGGTCCGTGCTCGAGGCGCTCGGCCAGGTTGCGCCCCTCGACCAGCTCCATGACGAGGTAGGGCACGACCTCACCATCGGGCAGCGTCGCCTCGCCGTAGTCGTAGACCTGGGTCACGTGGGGATGGGTGAGCCGGGCGGCCGCGCGGGCCTCGCGCCGGGTCGCCGCCCGGAGCGCGGGATCGACCGTCGGGGCGAGTGCCTTGACCGCGACGGGGCGGCCGAGCAGCTCGTCCACGGCCCGCCAGACATCCGACATCCCGCCCTGGCCGATCTGTTCGGCCAGGGTGTAACGCTCGTGCAGCCGAAGCCCTGAAGTAAACACCGTGGCCAGCGTACGGCGGAAATACCGGTCCCGTCCCGGCGGATGGCGGAGCGCAACCGACGGTATGACGGGTCACCCAGGGCGGTCAGCCGGGCGTCGGGCAGGCCGCAGAGCCGTCCCTCGAACTGTGTCCGCGCCGCGCCGTCCCGGCTGCGGGCGGCTCCTTCGATAGCCATGATCAGGTAGCGGTAGCTCGGGTAGAGAGCGAGCCGACGCCGGGTGCGTGCGGTCAGCTCGATCGGGGTCGCTGCAACGGCCGCGTAGCCATCGAGGAGCTGCGGCACTCGCCGTCGATGAATTTTCGGTAGCCGTTCCCGACCTCGCTCAGCGCCATGCCTTCCACCCGCGTGAACAAGGCGAAGTCGGTGCCGATCAGGTCGCCGCTGAGTTCGGTCCATCGCTCCACCCGGCCGCGTGCACCGAGCCCGCGCCGCAGCAGAGCGAGCTGCGGTCCGGTGACCGGACGTTTCGCCGGACTGTCCATCATGGCGGGTCCTCCCGATGGGCCCTGTCGAGGCGGGCCGGTCACCCCGCGCGCGCCACCGATGTCACTGCACGGTGTTGCTGGCGATGACCCGGCGGTACCAGTGGGCGCTGCGCTTGAACGTGCGCCGCTGCGTGGGGTAGTCGACGTGGATGAGGCCCCAGCGCTGCTCGTAGCCCTCCGCCCATTCGAAATTGTCCAGCAGGGACCAGACGTGGTAGCTCTCCAACGGCACCCCGTCCGCGATCGCCCGGTGCGCGGCGGCGAGGTGGTCGCGCAGGAAGGTGACCCGGCCGGCGTCGTCGATGGTGCCGTCGGCGCCGAGCACATCCGGCGTGGGCAGGCCGTTCTCGGTGACGGTGAGTGGGATCCGGCCGTAGTCGCGGGTCACCCGGGTGAGCGTGTCGTACATCCCGTCCGGGTAGATCTGCTGCCAGTCCGCCTCGGACGTCGGCCATTTCCGCACGGCGCCGCCGTCGCCGGTGACGTAGATGGGGGTGTAGTACTGCACCGCCAGCAGGTCGACCGGGGCGGAGATGACGGCCAGGTCACCGTCGCGGATCGCGTTCACCATCCGGCTGTGCGGGCCGAGGTCGGCCAGCACGTCCACCGGGTAGGCGCCGGTGAGGATGGAGTCGAGGTACAGCCGGTTCTCGTACCCGTCGTAGAGCGCGGTGGCCTCGCGTGCGGCCGCGCTGTCGTCGGCCGGGTAGCACGGGTGCAGGTTGAGCGCCGGTCCGATCCGCCCGCCGTTGCCGGTGGCCCGAAGCGCCTGCACGGCGAGTCCGTGCGCGAGTTGCAGGTGGTGTGCGACGAGGTAGGCGGCCGGCTCGTCGCCGCGTCGGCCGGGCGCGTGGTGGCCGTGGATATAGCCGTTCTGGACCACCGTCTTGGGCTCGTTGATGGTCAGCCAGACCGGCACGTCGGCGCCGAGCGCCCGGAAGACGGCGTCGGCGTAGTCGGCGAAGCGGTATGCCACCTCGCGCGATTCCCAACCACCCAGGTCCTGTAATGCCTGCGGCAGGTCCCAGTGGAAGAGGGTGGCCATGGGTTCGATCCCGCGCTCGTGCAGTCCGGCCACGAGGCGGCGGTAGAAGTCGAGGCCGCGTTGGTTGGGCTGGCCGGTCCCATCGGCCTGCACCCGCGGCCAGGAGATGGAGAACCGGTACGTGCGCAGCCCCAGTTCCCTCATCAGGTCGAGGTCGGCGAGGTAGCGGTGATAGTGGTCGATGGCGACGTCGCCGGTGTCGCCGCCACGGGTGCGACCCGGGGTGTGACTGAAGGTGTCCCAGATGGACTCGCCCCGGCCGTCCTCCTTGGTCGCCCCCTCGATCTGGTACGCCGAGGTCGCCGCGCCCCAGCCGAACCCGTCCGGGAAGCGGAGGCTGAGTGGTTGTTCGGGGCTCGGGTCGCGCCGCGGGTCGTCGCCGCGGGGGAGCGGATCGTCGGGCGTGCCCGCGATGCTGGTGCTTTCGGAGAGCCCGGCGGCGGTTGCGGTGCCGGCGGCGGGGTGGTTCAGGTTACGCCGGGTCGGTACGGGCATGGTCGGGGTCTCCTCGGGAGTGGGCCGATCCTCGTCAAGATTCCGGGAGCGCTCCCAAACGATACCGGCAAAGCTCCGGGGCGGGGTATCGGTCGTCGGGTTGGCGACGGTGGCCTGCCTTGTCCGAGGCCCGCTCCGATCTGCGGGCACGTTGCCGGAAGCCCGGGGGCGTCGCGCACGTGCCGGAACGCAGGACGGCCGACCGGTTCCGGCGCGCTGCGCCTGTCCCGTCGGCCGATATCCCCCGTAGCTCCGGACGGGGTAGCGTGGGGACGGGGAGGGCAACCCCCGCCCCCACGATCACTTCTTCACACGCACGAACAGAACTGGCGTCCGGGGTCGTGCGTGCCGCGCGGGAGCCGGGCCACGCGAGTGGCTCTGGTGCAACCTCCTCTCGAAGCGAGTGGTGGTCGGCTGGTGGCGGAGTCCGGGCTGGCCCGCCGTCAGCCTCACGGCTGGGCGTTCGTGCCACTCGTGATGTCGGGTGGCACGTCCATGTGGTGCAGCGTCATGGACTTGCACGCTTATCGATGGAAGCGCTCCCATCGACGTTGGTCTGGACTGTAGTCGCCGTAACGGCTTTGTGAAAGACCCAAAACATGATCGAAACAAGCGGCACCTCGCGTGCCCCTTGTGCCGCGGGTCGAACCCCGCAGGCCGCGGTCCTCAATGGAGTCACAGCCGACTCCACTTGCTGCGGGAGCGCTCCCATGGAAGACTGTCGAACTATCGCGTGAGGGAGCCAACGCACGCGACCGCGGGCCGCCTCAGGGCATCCGAGTTTCGGCACGGCGCCCCGCACTGACCGGAGCCGCCACGTCCGGCGCCCCTCCGTCGTACGCCGACCCCGGTCCGGGACGGGTTGACCACCTTCCAGGCGCTTTCCGCCCTACCCGCGGCACGCCGCGCGGACGGCGCCCAGCCGGGGCTCGCGGCCCCGGCCCGGTCCGCGAGGAGAAGTCAGGAAATGGAACTCACCGCCACAAGACGACGGCTGGCGTTACTCGCCACCGGCGCGCTGGTCGTGGGAGGTGTCGCCGTCGTCCCCGGCGTCGCCAACGCGGCCACCTCCTGCGACGTGGTCTATGCGACCAACGACTGGAGCACGGGCTTTACCGCCAGCGTCACGGTCAAGAACATCGGCGACCCGATCAGCGGCTGGACGCTCAAGTTCGCCTTCCCGGGCAACCAGCGCGTCACCCAGGGCTGGTCCGCCACCTGGGCCCAGTCCGGCAACGAGGTCACCGCCACGAG
Source organism: Micromonospora sp. NPDC049679 (assembly GCF_040659735.1). Lineage (NCBI taxonomy): Bacteria > Bacillati > Actinomycetota > Actinomycetes > Micromonosporales > Micromonosporaceae > Micromonospora > Micromonospora sp. NPDC049679. The sequence goes on along the minus strand of NZ_JBFANZ010000003.1, from coordinate 127,170 downwards.
CCTGTCGTACAACGGCAACCTCGGCACCAACCAGTCCACCAACATCGGCTTCAACGGCACGTACAGCGGCACCAACGCCAAACCCACCTCTTTCTCGATCAACGGGGTGACCTGCGGCGGCACCGCACAGCAGCCGCCGACGGTCGCGCTGACCGTGCCGGCCGGACCCTTCACCGCGCCGGCCACCGTGCCGCTGTCCGCGACGGCCAGCGACCCCGACGGCAGCATCGCGAAGGTCGAGTTCTACCGCAACGGCCTGCTGGTCAACACCGACACCACCGCGCCGTACGCGTACACGCTCGAAAACCAGCCCGCCGGAAGCTACACGGTGCAGGCCCGGGCGTACGACAACACCAATCTCACCGCCGTCTCGGAGAAGTCGTACACCGTCAACCCGGCCTCCGGTCCGCAACTCGTCGCGACGCCGTCGTCGTTGAGCGTCGCCGAGGGCGGCAGCGGCACGGTCAACCTCAAGCTCAGCGCGGCGCCGAGCGGCAACGTGCCGGTGAGCCTGGCCCGCAGCGGAGACGCGGACGTCACAGTGAACCCCACGTCCGTGACCTTGACCCCGGCCAACTGGAACACCGGAGTCAGCGTCACCGTCGCGGCGGCGGAAGACACCGACACCGTGAGCGGCACCGCGACGGTGACCGCCTCCGCGACCGGGCTGTCCCCACTGCCGATCGCCGTCACCGAGATCGACAACGACACCCCGGGCGGCAGCAACCCCTACACCGCGCGCTTCCTCGAGCAGTACAACAAGATCAAGAACTCCGGCTACTTCAGCCCGGAGGGGGTGCCCTACCACTCGATCGAGACGCTCATCGTCGAGGCGCCCGACCACGGCCACGAGACCACCTCGGAGGCGTTCAGCTTCTGGATCTGGATGGAGGCGCAGTACGGGCGGGTCACCCAGAACTGGGCGCCGTTCAACAACGCCTGGACGGTGACGGAGAAATACATCATTCCGTCCCACGCCGACCAGCCGACCGCCGGCGTCAACGGCACCCCCCAGTACGCCGCCGAGTACAACCTGCCCAGCCAGTACCCCTCACAGCTGCAGCCCAACGTGCCCGTCGGAGCCGACCCACTCCGCAGCGAGCTGCAGTCGACGTACGGCACCGGCGACATCTACGGCATGCACTGGCTGCTCGACGTCGACAACACGTACGGCTTCGGCCGCTGCGGTGACGGCACCACCCGGCCCGCGTACATCAACACCTTCCAGCGCGGTCCGCAGGAGTCGGTGTGGGAGACCGTGCCGCAGCCCTCCTGCGAGACGTTCAAGCACGGCGGCCCGTACGGCTACCTCGATATCTCCATCAAGGACTCCGGCAGCCCCGCGAAGCAGTGGAAGTACACCAACGCGCCGGACGCCGACGCCCGCGCCATCCAGGCCGCCTACTGGGCGCTGACCTGGGCCAAGGCGCAGGGCAAGGAGGCCGACGTGGCGGCCACGGTGGCCAAGGCCGCCAAGATGGGCGACTACCTGCGGTACGCCATGTTCGACAAGTACTTCAAGAAGATCGGTAACTGTGTCGGCGCCTCCGCCTGCCCGGCCGGCACCGGTAAGGACTCCGCGCATTACCTGATGTCCTGGTACTACGCCTGGGGTGGTGCCACCGACGCGGCCGCCGGCTGGTCGTGGCGGATCGGTTCGAGTCACAACCACTTCGGCTACCAGAACCCCATGACCGCGTGGGCGCTGACCAACGTCGCCGAACTCAAGCCGAAGTCGCCGACCGCGGTGACGGACTGGACCAACAGCCTCAACCGGCAGTTGGAGTTCTACCAGTGGCTGCAGTCCGCCGAGGGCGGCATCGCCGGCGGCGCCACGAACAGCTGGGACGGCTCGTACGCCCAGCCGCCGGCCGGCAAGCCGACCTTCTACGGCATGTTCTACGACGACCACCCCGTCTACGAGGACCCGGGCAGCAACCAGTGGTTCGGAATGCAGGTCTGGTCGCTGCACCGGGTCGCGGAGCTCTACTACGCGACCGGTAACGCCAAGGCCAAGGCCATCCTCGACAAGTGGGTGCCGTGGGCGATCGCGAACACCACGATCGGCACCGGCGGCAACTTCGAGATCCCGTCCGACCTGAGGTGGACCGGCGCGCCGGCCACGTGGAACCCGTCGAGCCCGGCGGCCAACACCGGCCTGCACGTCGAGGTCACGGCCAAGGGTCGCGACGTCGGAGTCGGTGCGGCGTACGCCCGGACCCTGATGTGGTACGCGGCGAAGTCGGGCAACGCCGCGGCGAAGAACACCGCCAAGGGGCTGCTCGACGCGATGTACGCCAACGCCGAGGCGAAGGGCATCTCCACGGTGGAGACCCGCACCGACTACGGCCGCTTCGACGATGTCTACAACGCCTCCACCGGCCAGGGCCTCTACCTGCCGCCGGGCTGGACGGGCACCATGCCCAACGGTGACGCCATCGCCCCGGGCAAGACCTTCCTCGACATCCGCTCGTTCTACAAGAACGACCCGGACTGGCCGAAGGTCCAGGCGTACCTCAACGGCGGCGCCGCGCCGCAGTTCCGGTACCACCGCTTCTGGGCCCAGTCGGACATCGCCATGGCGTTCGCCGACTTCGGCAGTCTCTTTCCCACCGGCTGAGTCCGTCCGGATGGGCGGCGCTGCCGCCCATCCGGACCGCTCGGCGGCCCGCGCCTCGACCCGTCGCAGCGGCGCCGACGGTTGAGCGCCGGCCATGGACGGCCTGATTCCCACGGTCAGGCCAACGGTGGTGGGCTGGCCGGATCGGACAACGCAGCGGTCCGGCCGGCCCACCACACCCCGGGTCGTGGTCGTCTACCGCCCCGTTGCGGGGCGAGACGACCACGTCCTGTGTGCCGGTGGCATCAGCGGCTGAAACAGCGCCACGAGGTCAGGTCGTTGCGGTCGGTGTAGCGGGCGACCGCGCCCTTGCCGTACTCGCGTACGCAGGCGGCGGTCATGTCGATGACCCTGTCCGGCCGGCCCTGCTGACGGCAAAGCCAGTTGTTCTCCGCCGATCCGCGCATGTCACGCAGCCAGGCCCGCGCCTGCCCGTTCGAGGTGCTCGCGCAGTATTCGTTGAGCATCGCGTACAGGGCACGGCCGTCGCTCGGTCCAAGGATGACGGGCTTCGGCGGCGGTTGCGTGCGGCGAGGCGTCGGTTTCGCCGAACTGATGCGGGGACTCGGTGACGCCTTCGTGCGGGACGGCGACGGCGAAGGGGAGAGCGTTACTCCGGCGGCGACCGTCGTGGAGGCCGTCGGCGCGACGGACGGGCTGGTGGGGGTTCCGGTCGGGTCGGCGGAGTTCCACGTCGGCCCGGCGCCGGAGACGAAGGACAGGGAGCAGAGCAGGACCACGCCGGCGATACCCCCCGCCGCGGCGAGCCAGCCGTACTTCCTGCCCCATCGGCCGAACCCGCTCCGCCGCGCCGGCGCGTCCTCAGCGGACGTCGCGGGCGCCGTCGACGCGGTCGTGTCGGGAGCGGCGATGCGCGGCAACTCGGTGGTGGCCGCACCGGCGGCGGCTCCGGGCACCGCGGCCGGCACCGCGGGTGCTGCCGCTGCGGCGGTCGTCGCCGCGACGGTCGGCACCGTGGCGTTCGGCACCGTGGCGTTTCGCACCCCGGCGTTCGGCACCCCGGCCAGGGCGGTGGGCGCGACCGGTGCGGTCGCCTTGACCGGCGGCGCCGGCTCGGCCAGCGCCTTCCTGACCTTTCGGCTCAGCTTTCCGCGTGGTTTCGCCGTCTTCGCGGCCGCGGGCGTTTCCGTCGCCGTCATCAGCGCGGCCTCGACCGGTGGCGTCGTCGGCGCGGACGTCGCGGGTGGTGTCGCAGGCGGACCCTTCGCCGGTGGCGTCGCCGGAGCGGCCTCGACCGGCGGTGCCGCCGCCTTGTTCGAAGCGGCCGCGCGGGACCGAGTCGGCGGTGTGGACGGGGTCGCACCTGTCGTAGCCGTCGGTCGCGTCGCCGCGGCGGCGAGCGCGGCGATCATGTGGGGCAGTTCCATGGTGGCCGACGGGTCGGCGGAGCGCGCCACGAGAGCGCGATCGGCGGGCTGCGGCGTGGTCTCCGACTCGTCGTCGGGGCGGTGGTGCCGTCCGCGCCGGGTCGGCCGCCGCTCGCCGTCGCCGGTCTGACCCGCGACGGCGTCGGTGTCCCCGCCGACGGATCGCCGGGCGGCGGTGCGCCGCGGCGCGGGAATGACGGGCTCCGGGCCCGCGCCTTCGGCGGGCGTGCTCGCGTCCGCCGGCGTCGGGAGCGACGCCGGAGTGGAGCGCTGTGCTGCCCCCGTCGCCCGCCGCTGCCGCACGACCGGATGCTCCATCGTGGGCTCGGTCGCCACCCGCCGCGAGCGAACGATCGGCTGCGCCGCCGTGGCCTCGGCCGCGGATCGCGTCTGATCACGACGGCCGGTGGTGGGGCGTTTGCCAGCATTCTGCGCAGAGTCGGGCGAGTCGGGCTCGGCGGCGGGGTCAGTCTGGTGCTCGGCCACGAACGCCGGCCTCCTCGGTGCGCACAGGTGCGGACAGCCTCGCCACTCTAGTCACTCGACTGAGCTTCGTATGTCGTGAGGGGCCGGGGCGCCGTCATGAGGCCGATCCGCCCCGCGCCGCTGGTCACCATCGCGTCCCGAGGGATGTGCTGACTCGACACGCAGCGCCACGCACCGAAAGTAATCGTGATCGGTCGATCGGGGCACGGTCGGGCGGCCAGGTCATGGCAAAAATAGGGGAGAGGCCGCCACGGGGGAAGCGGCCCCTCCTCGGCAGTAGGTTACTCCGCATCCGCTCGTTGTGGGGGGCCAACTTTTTCCGGATCGGCAGGTGCGGGCGGCCCGTCGGACGCGGGCTCCGCGGAGTCGGGCTGGGCGGTGGGCCGCTCTGCGGCCGGCGGCTCGATCGGGTGGCGCAGGCCGGGGTGTCCGGCCGGCAGCGAGCGACGGATCACCCACCAGCTCACCGCCAGGCATGCGGCCACCAGTGGCCAGGTGAGCAGCGCCCGGGCCGCGACGAGGGCCACCACCTGGTCGGCGTAGTAGAGCGGCGCGAAGACGGCGAGCCGGATCGCGTACTGCGCCACCCACACCCAACTGCCCCGGCGGTACGCCCGCAGTAGTTCCGGGTCGCGCCGCCACCGCCCCCGCTGACCGAGCACGGTGCCGACAACTACGCCGAGCAGCGGCCAGCGCACCACGATACTGACGATCCACGCCAACGCGCTCGCCGCGTTGGACGCGAGCTGAAGCAGAAAGAAGTCGCTGGCCCGACCGGTGCGCAGCGCGATGAGGGCGGCGAGACAGACGGCGAGCAGGCCGAGGAGCACCGACCGGGGGCGGTCGCCGCGCCGTAGCCGCCAGAGCGCGACGGCGGCGCCGGCGATCAGCGCGGCGAGCCCGCCGCCCCAGACAGAGTGCGCGGTCAGCAGCCAGCCGACGCCGAAGGCGACCGGCGGGAGGGTCGCGTCGATCGCGCCGCCGCGACCGCCGAGCAGGTCGCCCAGCGATTCCGGCCGATCGTCCTGCGACCTCATACCCACCCCCCGATTCTTCGTTAGGCTAGCCTAACTTCGTCGGGAGTGGTGCTGCGCAGATGCGCCAGCACGACCGGATCGATCCGGCCGGGCACCATCCGCTCCTCGAGGTTCTCGATGCCGGCCCAGGAAGCGAGCGCATGGTCGAGGTCGCCGCCGGAGAACTGCCCGGCCGCGGCGAGCCGCGCGCCCACCTCGTCGGCGAGGTCACCGGCGAGGTCGAGCAGCGTGTCCGGGTCGGGCCGCTCGAAGAGCATCACGTGTACGGAGAGAAGTCGGGCCAACTCGGTGACCGGATCGGGATGATCGTCCACGCGCAGGTCGACCACGACGTCGGTGGTCCCGCCGTACCCAGCGCCCTTGCCGACCACCAGCAGCCCGGCGCTCTGCCGGCCGCGCCGGTCGCCCCCGGCGCGGTCGCCGGCGTGCAGCGCCGCGACCAGGCGCTCCGCGAAGCGCTGCTCCTCCGTGCCGGCGAGCCACGCGTCGCGCATCGCGTCGAGCACGTGCGGGCCGGCGAGGATGTTGCCCTGCACCGCCCAACCGGGTCCGCCCTGCCCGCCCGCCCAGTCATGGCACTCCGCGCCGGTGTAGGTGACCCCGTCGCCGGTCGCGCCCACGACGCCCAACTGCCGTTGCGCCCGCCCCTCGTCGGTCGCGACGAGCGCGGCGACCACCTCGGCCGCCGACAGGCCGGTGCGCAGCAGCGCCAGCCCCTGCGGCCGGTAGGCGAGATTGACGTACGCCTGCGTGGCGAGCGCGCCCATGTCGGCCTCGGCGGCCGGCACGTACGCGCCGGCGGCGAGGAACTTGCTGGCGACGGCGACCCCGTGGAGCCGGCCGTCGGCGGAACGCGCCACGATCGAGAACGTCACACCGCGAGGTTACCGATCCCATCGACGAATTGCGGAACCCCGGGAGATCTTGCCGAGCCCGGTGGTTGGCGGGCAGGATCAGTCGGTGACCACTCGCTGGGGCATGACCGTGCCGTTGAGCGGTGTCCCGCTCGCCGACCACGCCGGGATCTACTCGACGCTCGCCCAGGCCGGCTTCACCGACCTCTGGTCGTCGGAGGTCGCCGGAGTCGACGCGTTCACCCCGCTCGCGCTCGCCGCCGCCTGGCAGCCGGAGCTGCGGCTGGGGACCGCGATCGTCCCGGTCTTCACCCGCGGTCCCGGGCTGCTCGCGATGACCGCCGCCGCGCTGGCCGAGGCCGCGCCGGGCCGCTTCGCGCTCGGCATCGGCGCCTCGTCGCCAGTGCTGGTACGGGACTGGAACGCCGTGCCGTTCACCGAGCCGTACCGTCGCACCCGCGACATGCTGCGCTTTCTGCGTGCGGCGCTGCGTGGCGAGGCCGTCGACGAGCAGTACGACACGTTCGCGGTACGGCGGTTCCGGCTGGAACGGCCGCCCGCGGTGCCGCCGGCGATCCTGCTCGCCGCGCTGCGGCCCCGGATGCTGCGGCTGGCCGGGGCCGAGGCCGACGGCGTCATCCTCAACTGGCTCGCCGCGTCCGATGTGCCCCGGGTGGTCGCCGAGGTCGGGGAGCGGCGCGAGGGTTTCGAGGTGGCCGCCCGGATCTTCGTCTGCCCGACCGAGGACGCCGGGTACGCGCGGAATCTGGGGCGGCGGATGATCACCGCCTACCTCACCGTGCCGGCCTACGCCGAGTTCCACCGGTGGCTCGGGCGGGAAAGCGTGCTCGGGCCGGTCTGGGAGGCATGGGCGGCGGGCGACCGCCGGGGCGCGCTCGCGGCCGTCCCCGATGAGCTCGTCGACGACCTGGTGCTGCACGGGTCACCCGAGGAGTGCCGGGCGCAGGTGCAGCGCTACGCCGACGCCGGCGTCGCCACCCCGGTCATCGCCCTGCTGCCCACTCCGGAGCTGGAGGCCGGCGGGACAGCGGCGTTCGCCACCATGGCCGCGCGACTCGGGCCGACCACAGTGGAAGGTTTCTGACATGGAACTCGCCGGCCGGGTGGTCGTGCTGACCGGGGGAGCGGGCGGCATCGGCGCCGCGCTCGCCCGCCGGTTCGCCACCGAGGGCGCGGCCGCCGTCGTGGTGGCCGACCTCGACGCCGCCGCCGCCGCCCGGGTCGCCGCTGAGATCGGTCCGACCGCCTCCGCCGTCGCAGTCGACGTCACCGACGAGGAACAGGTACGCGGTCTGGTCGCCGAGACCGAGCGGCGGCACGGTCGGATCGACCTGTTCTGCGCCAACGCCGGGGTGACCGTTGGTGCGGGGGTCGACGCGAGCGACGCCGACTGGCGGCGGGCGTGGGCGGTCAACGTGCTCGCCCACATCTACGCCGCCCGGGCGGTGCTGCCCGGGATGCTCGCCCGCGGCGAGGGATACCTCCTGCAGACCTGCTCGGCCGCGGGGTTGCTGACCGCCGTCGGGGACGCCCCGTACACCGTGACGAAGCACGCGGCTGTCGGCTTCGCGGAGTGGCTGGCGATCACCTACCGCGACCGCGGCATCCGGGTCAGCGCCCTCTGCCCCCAGGGCGTACGCACGCCGATGCTCACCGACGGGCTCGACGCCGGGCATCTCGGCGCGCTGGTGACCGCCGCGTCCGGCGCGGTGCTCACCCCCGAGCAGGTCGCCGACGCCGTGATCGCCGAGCTCGCCGACGAGCGTTTCCTGATCCTGCCGCATCCGGAGGTCGCCGGGTACGCCCGCCGCAAGGTCGAGGACCCGGACGCCTGGCTCGGCGCGATGCGCACGATGGTCGACCGGCTGGCGCCGCCGCCGCGCTAGCGCGTGTCCCAGAAATCTCATCCGCTCTACAGTGGACGTAGAGCTTACGGGGCGTGGCGATGTGACCCCCTCGGCCTGGCTGCTGTCCCCGGTGGGTCGGCGTACTGTCGGCTGCCCGGCAGACGCGAAGGGCTCCATAGCCACTGCAGGTACTCCTGCAGTTCCTCGAGCGTGGCAACCCATTCCCTGTTCATGTACGTGAGGATGCGTTCCGCTTCCCCGGGGAGCAGGTCGTAGGCGGTGGCTTGCGTTTCCGGGATGGCGGTGTGGGGAGGGATGGTCACTGGGTCCGGAACGAGGGGGATCCGGATCCCGCTCCGGCTGAGCGCTTTGAGGGTTGTGAGGTAGACGCGGGGCAGGTGGTAGGCGGAGACGGTGAGCGCGAGGCTTGTGATGCCGAGGTCTTCGACCCGGCCGACGATCCATGCGCCTTGTAGGCCGGTGTTGGGGGCCGGTTCGGCCTGGAGATGGACCCCACGCACGCGGCGGAGGCCGAGAGTGCGCAGGTAGTCGAGCGTGATCTCGACGTACGTGTCTTCCGCCGGGTTCCCATTCGCTACCAGCAGGTACCTGATGTCTCGGTTGGTCTCCCAGCTGCGGATCGCATGGGTGAGACGCCACTCCTCGCCCTGACCGGTCGGTACGACGAGTGCGTCGACGTGGTCAGCAGCCCACCGGGGCAGGGTCAGGATCACCATGAAGGCCTTCATCACGTCCATGAGCTGGCCTGTGGTGAAGCCTGCTAGATGCTCTGCCTGCACGATCCGAGGCGTGGGCCTACTCGGATTCACCGGATGCTTTGGTCTCATACCCGAGCGTAGATCGTGGTGTCTGGTGTGACCTCACTGCTCGTCGTCACAGGCGAGCCGCCTCGCCTCCTCGATTCAGTGGGACATCGCCGTGAAGCGGTCGTGGACGGCCGGTGACCGCCGTTGACCGGCTTTCTGGCCAGATCCCTCGGGCGCATTCGGTCTTCCGCCCGCCGTCTGGGAGCCCCCGGCGCCTGGGCGTGGCGTCCTGAGGGACGTGCGCGCCGCGAGGGTTGCGTCGTGGTTCGATCGGAGTACTGTATCGATTCAGACGGCGCAGTATCGATACAGAAGAGGCCATGATGGGTGGGACGCTTCAGACCATCGCCGACGCCGTCGGGGTGTCGCGCAGCACCGTGTCCAATGCGTACAGCCGTCCCGATCAGCTCTCCCCGGAGCTGCGCGAGAGGATCCTGGAAACGGCGCGGCGGCTCGGATACTCCGGCCCCAACCCGACCGCCCGGTCGCTGCGCCGGGGACGGGTCGGGGCGATCGGTGTGCTCTTCACCGCGACGATGTCGTACGCCTTCACCGACCCGTACGCCGTGCAGTTCCTTCGCGGGCTCTCCGAAGCGGCGGAGCGGCACGACAGCGGACTGTTGCTGCTACCGCTGTCGCCGGGGGACGACGAGGCGGGCATGAACGCGGTGCGCAACGCCGTGGTCGACGGGTTCTGCATCTACTGCGTGCCGGAGTGGCACCGATCGCTGCCCGTGATCCGGGCCCGGCGCCTGCCGATCGTCAGCGGCGAGCACGACGGCGGCCGCAACGCCGCGTGCGTGGGCATTGATGAGGCGGCCGCGACCCGTGCTGCGGGGGAGCACCTCGCGCGGCTCGGCCATCGCCGCATCGCCGTAATCGGCGACTGGCTCACCGTCGACCGGCAGACCCGGCCGGTGACCATCGCGGCCCCCGGGGACGTGCCCTACTACGTGAGCCGCGAACGGCTGCGGGGATACCACGACGCGTTCGCCGCGGCCGGCATCGCGTGGACGGACGTGAGCACCGCCAACGCGGCGGACAACAGTCGGGAGGCGGGAGCCACCGCCGCCGCGTACCTGCTCGATTGCGCGCACCCGCCGACCGCGGTGCTCGCCCTCACCGACCTGCTCGCACTCGGCGTGCTCGACGCGCTGGCCGCGCGGGGACTGCGCGCCGGACACGACGTCTCCGTCGTCGGCTTCGACGACATCCCGGAGGCCGGCGCCGCCGGACTGACCACCATCCGGCAGCCCGCCATCGAACGCGGCCGCATCGCCGGAGGCCTGCTGCTCGATCCGCCCGCCGACCCCGCCGACCGCCAGGTCGTGCTGCCGACCGAACTCATCGTGCGGGCCTCCACCGGCCCGTCGCCAACGGGGAGGACCTGATGGATCCACTGGGGATGAACCTCGCGCTGACCGCCACCCGCCGCCACGTGCTCTCCGCCCGGCCGGACGCGCCGATCGTGCCGCCACGTCCCACCCGGGCCCCGCGACCCCACCGCGTCGACCCGGTCCGCCGGGCGACCGCCGGCCTGCTTCGCCGGCTCGCCGACCGCGTCGAGCCATGCCACCCGCTGCCAGGCTGAGCGATCAGCGGCGCCAGCGCAGCGGGCCGGGGTGCACCGACCAGAGCAGCCGCCGCCACCACGAGCGACGGGCGCGCAGCTGATCCGCGTACGCCACCGCCTGCGCCCCGGCGTGCCGTGCCTGCTCCTCGCCCGTCCCGGCCGGCGCGAACGCCGTCAGGTTGACCAATGCGGCCAGCTCGTCGATCGGGGGCACCGGGGCGCGGACCGCAGCGGCCGCGTCGTGGACCCGCACCGCGTGCGCCGCCACCTCCGTCGCTGCCAGATGCGCCGCCGCCGGCTGCCCGGCCAGCCGCAACGCGTCGGTCACCTCCAGCCATGCCCCGGCGATCCGTGCCGCCGGTGAACCCGCATCCAGCCGGCGCCGCCGCTGCGACCGCCGCAACAGCACCACCGTCATCGCCGCGCCCGCCAGCAGCAGCGCCAGCGTGCCGACTCCGATGCCGGCGAGCAGCGGGGCGCCCACGCCACCCTGCCGGGGCGGTTCGGCCACGGCGGCCGGCGACACCGACTCCGTCGGGGCCGCGGTCGGCGTCGGCGCTTCGGTCGGCGGGGGAGTCGAATTCTCCGGCTTCGGCTTGAAGTCCTCCTCCACCGGTCGCGGTTCGGTTTTCGGCTGCGGCAGCGGATCGAACGGCACCCACCCGAGGTCGGAGAAGAGGACTTCCGGCCAGGCGTACGCGTCGGCGCCGCGGACCGCACCGTTGCCGGTCGGGGAGTGGAAGCCCACCACCACCCGCGTCGGCAACCCCATCAGCCGGCCGAGCACCGCGAACGCCGCCGCGAACTGCTCCGATGTGCCGCGCTGCCCCCCGGCGTTGCGTGGACCGAAGAGAAAGAAGTTGAGGTTCGGATAGGCGTGCCCGCTCGGCGCGTCGGAAACCATCCGGTAGTGCTCAGCGAGGAACTGCTCGATCGCGATCGCCCGCTGGTAGGGCGCGCCGTTGTCGCTGGCGAGCTGCTCCGCCAGGCGCTGCAACTGCTCCGGTGCGCCGTCGCCGAGCCGCAGCACCCGCGCCACCGCGTCCCCCGACGGGACGTTGGCCGCACTGAGCTCGTTGTAGTCGGGGCGCTCACGCGCCGAGGTGACCGCGTACCGCAGGCCGGGCGCCAGCCCTTCGGGTCGGATGAGCGTGCCGCTGCCCGGGTCGTACGCCACCCGGGCCCCCTCGACCTGCTCCGGGGCGGCCACCGCGGGGAGGAGCCGGCCGGTCAGGTCGCCGACGGTGATCTCCTGACGGATCGTCTCCACCGTCGCCCCCGGGGTGCGCTGCGCCGAGGGCAGGACGCGTCCGGCGCTGCGGTAGGTGCCGCCGACGCGCCAGGTCACGCCGTCGTAGTCGCTGAGCACGGCCAGCCGGATCCAGACCCCGCCCCGTCCGGTCCCGCCATCCGGCTCCCCGCCGGGGCTCGCGCTCGGCGCCGGGGCCGCGCCCCCGCCGCCGGTGGTCGTAACGTCGAGCAGCTTCTGGTCGGGGTTGAGCGCCCACCCGGAGATCCGGATCAGCGGGCTCTCGTCGAGGCTGTCGACCTGCGGGGGCTGCACGTACCGGCGCGGGTCGACGGGCTTGGTGCTCACCCGCGCGGCGACCAGCGGCGCCACCGCGACGCCCAGGACAAGGATCGCCGCCACCCCGGCGGCGGCCCCCGCGACGACCCGTGCCCGCAGCGCGGCGCGGACGGCTGGGGCCAGCTCCGTCTCCGGCGCCCGCGGCGCCGCGGGGCGCCCGGTCACCGCCAGCCCGGCCACCCCGAGCGCGGCGAAGGCCAGCGTCGGCCAGAGCGCGGCGTCGGCGTTGGGACCGACGACGTAGAGCGCTCCGGCGTAGAGCAGCGCCGCCGGCGCGTAGCCGAGCAGCACCCGCCGCGAGCGGAGCGCCAACTCGGCGCCCGCGAGACCGGCCAGCCAGGCGGCCACCACCGGCACCAGCACCGTGTCGGGCAACGGCTCGACCGGAATCATGGCGGTCAGCAGCCGGGGAATGCCGTTGCGCGCCGCGTCGGCCAGCGCGTCACCGAGCGCCCCCGGCAGCGCCGCGCGCTGCGCCGCGAGACGGAGCCCGAGTACGGCGTAGCCGGCGAGGCCGAGCACCGACAGGGGCGCCACCAGCCAGGCCGGTAGCCGGCGGGCCGCGACGCTCACCGCCACCGAGACGACCGCCGCGCCGACCATGAGCTGGGTCAGCAGCGGACCGGCGTAGATCCGGCCCAGCGCGACACCGGACAGGCCGATCATCGCGACCAGAACCACCGGTACGGGCAGCGCCCGCAGCACCCTCACCACCCGCCCGCCCCGTCCCACTCGGCGGCGAAGTCAGCGCCGTCCGCCGCGTCGATGACGAGCATCCCCTCGACCGAGCCGGCGCCGCCCGGCCCGGTCGGACCCGTCGCGTCGCCACCGTGGAAGATCGCGGCCAGCACCGCCGGATACGGTCCGCGCAGCGCACCGAGCAGGCCCAGCTCCGCCCGCGCACCGGGCCCGGTCAGGAAAACCAAAGTGTCGCCGAGGCGCTGCTGGCGCAGCCGCGTGGTCGCCGTGCGCAACGCCTCAGCGCCGTCCCGCCGGCCGTCGCGCAGCTCTGCTTCGGTGAGTCGGTCGAGGTGGTCGCCGGCCATCCGGTCGTCGTCCACCAGCAACAGCGTCACCGGCAGGTCCTCACGGATCGCCGCCGCGATCACCGAGGCGGCGGCCTCGCAGGCCGACTCGAACGTCTGGGCCACGCCGTCGACGACCTGCGGATGCGCGCTCGCCCGGTTGTCGAGCAGCACGACGATCCGCGGCAGGCTGGTGTCGAGGTCCTCACGGACCATCAGCTCGCCGATCCGGGCGCTGGTCCGCCAGTGCACCCGGCGCAGCTCGTCGCCGACGACGTACTCGCGCAACGAGTCGAACGTGATCGTCCCGTGTGGCACCCGGTCGAATCTCCCGTCCATGCTGCGGGCGACCCCGGCCGGCACGGCGGCGAGCGGGTGGATCCGCGGATGCACCCAGACCCGGGCGGTCTCACCGTGGGAGCGGCCCAGCGAGACCAGTCCCAGCACGTCGCGTCGGGTCACCCGCAGCGGACCGACCGGCACCACACCGCGCCGGTGGGTCGGCACCGGATAGCTGACCGTCGTGTCCCGGCCGGGCCGCAGCCGCAGCAACGGCACCGGCACGACGCGCTCCCCGCAACGATCCTCGGCGATCAGGTTGGCCGAGCGTAGCCGGCTGCCGTTGCGCACGGTCAGCGCCATCGTGGCCGCGTCACCGCGCGCCACCCGGTCCGGGTCGGCCCGGCGCGAGACATCGAGGCGCGGCCGCCACGCGGCGTGCGCCAGGGCGCAGGCCACGGCGATCGCCGCCACGGTGCCCAGCAGGGTCAGCTCGGCGTAGCCGAACCGGAACCCCGCCAACAGCAGGATGGCGGCGCTGCCGAGCAGCCCGATGCCGCGAGGGGTGAGCGTCATGGTCGTACGCCGGGGTCAGGCTCCGGCCGGGGCGGGCTGCCCCGAGGGCAGCGGGACCGGCACAGCCTCGATCGCGTCCCGCAGCACCTCGCCGGCGGTGACCCCGCGCAACTGGGCGTCCGGCGAGAGCAGGATGCGGTGCGCGAAGACCGGCGTCAGCAGCGTTTTGAGGTCCTCGGGAAGCACGTAGCCGCGGCCGTCGATCAGGGCGTACGCGCACGCCGCGCGCGTCAGCGCGATCACCCCGCGGGGGCTCACCCCGACCCGGACCTGCGGATGGTCGCGGGTCGCCGCGGCCAGCCGCACCGCGTACGCGTAGAGCGGATCGGCGATGTGCACCTGCTGCGCCATCCGCACCATGGCGCCGACCGTGGCGGTGTCGGTGACCGCCTCCAACGCCTCCGGCGAGCGCAGCGCCGCCCCGCGCAGCACCTCGATCTCCACCTGCTCGTCCGGGTAGCCGATCGAGAGCTTGACCAGGAACCGGTCGAGCTGCGCCTCCGGCAGCCGGTACGTGCCGTCCATCTCGACCGGGTTCTGCGTGGCCACGACCAGGAAGGGCTGGGGGACCGGGTGCCGTACCCCGTCGACGGTGACGTTGCGTTCCTCCATCACCTCCAGCAGCGCCGACTGGGTCTTCGGCGAGGCCCGGTTGATCTCGTCGGCGATGACGATGTTGGCGAAGACCGGGCCGGGATGGAACTCGAAGCCCCGCGTGGCCTGGTTGAAGATGGTCACGCCGGAGACGTCGGCGGGGAGCAGATCCGGCGTGAACTGGATACGCCGCCACTGGCCCCGTACGGTCGCGGCGATCGCCCGGGCCAGTGTGGTCTTGCCGACGCCGGGCACGTCCTCCAGGAGCACGTGTCCCTGTGCGAAGAGCGCGGTCAACGCCAACCGGACCACCTGGGGCTTGCCGAGCACCACCGTGGAGATGGTGTCGGCGAGCCGGCCGGCCAAGGCGGCGAAGCCCTGCACCTGTTGGGGGGTGAGGGGCTCTTGCGTGTTCACGGTGGAGGTGCTCCTTGCGTGGTGGTGCGATCAGCAGCCGGGCAGCGGCCCGGTCGAGTTGATCCCGTATCCCTCGAGGTTGAACCAGGCGAACGAGATGTAGCCGGTGCCGCTGCCCCACGGCACCCGGATCCAGACGCTGGTCGGGTCGGCCTTGCCCTTGTTGTAGACGTACGGGTGGATCGCGCTGCCGTTGACCTTGCAGATCGCTTCCAGGCGCTGGTTCTGGTCGGCCCGACCGAGCAGCGGCGCCTGTTCCGACGTGCCGTTGCGGATCTGTCGGCCGTTGTCCGTGTCGTTGCACCAGGTGTGCTGCGCCGGATCGGAGCTGGACGTGTTGTTGTTGCAGACCGCCCGGCCGAAGACCGACGCCGTCGCCTGCTTCCGCGTCCCGCTCTGACTGCCGGCGGCGTTGGTCGCGGTCACCGTGACCGTGTAGTCCGTGCTCGGCTTGAGGCCACCGACGGTCAACCGGCTGCAACTGCCCGTCGCCGCGGCGGCACCGGGCACCGTGGCCCTGCACTGGGCCTGCCCACCGCCGGCGTTGACCGTGAAAGCGACCGTCACCGACGTCTCGTCCGCCGAACCGCCGGTGATCGTCACCTGTGGCTTGGCCACCGTGCGGGCCGTGTCGGTCACGGCCGGTCCGGCGCCGGCCTCGTTGACCGCCTGCACCTTCACCGTGACGTTCTCTCCCTCGCCGAATCCGGTGAGCTTCACCTGCGTGCCGTCGGTGACGTCGGTCTTCTTGCCGTTGGCCTCCACCACGTACCTGGTGACCGGCCGACCGTTCTCCTGCGCCGGGGCCCAGGTCACCTGGATCGCGCCGCTCTCGCCGGACACGGTGGTGGCGTTCACCCCGCCCGGCGGGGCGCCCGGCAGGGTGAACGGCACGACCGTGTTGCTGACCGGGGACGGCTTGGACCCCGCCCCCTTCTCGTTGACCGCGACCACGGTGAACGCGTACTGCGTGCCGTACTCCAATTCGCCGGCCGGGATCGTCAGCTGGGTCTTGGGGGACTCGCCGACCGGGGCGCTCGCCGCGGCGGACACGGCGGTCACCGCGTACTTGGTGATCCGGCGTCCCTGTCCGTTGGCGGCCGCCCACCTCACCACCACCGAGCCGTCCGGGCGCTCTTCGGCCGTGACGCTGGCCGGCGGGTCCGGCACCTCGGCCGTGGGCACGACGGGGTTGCTCGTCCGCGCCGGACCCGCGCCCTTGGCGTTGACCGCGTGTACCGCGAAGCGGTACGTCTTGCCGTTGGTCAGGCCGGTGATCTCCAGCGAACGCTGGTTGGCGCCCACTTCGCGGGTCTTGCCGTCACCCTCCACCACGTACTTCGTCACGGTCGCGCCGTTCGGCGCGGCCGCACCCCAACTGACCCGCGCCTGCGCGTTTCCGGCCGAGGCGGTCACGCCGCGGGGCGCGCTCGGCTTACCCACCACCGGCTTCTTCGGCGGAGGCGGCGGCGGGGGGACCGGCGGCGGGTCGCCGCCCAGGATGTCGTTGGCGTACTTGTCGACCACCCGCACCGTGTGCTTCGCGTCGACCACCCGGGCCGTTGACGAGTTCGGCGCGTTGATGAACAGGTAGTTTTCCCGGACTTCCAGCTCCAGCAGCCCGTTGGCGCCGTTGACCTCGATCTTCTCCACGAGCTTGCCGGCCGGGTCGAAGGCGTAGACCGTGCCGGTGGCGTCGTCGGCGCAGTAGAACAGCCCCGCCCAGGCGACCGCCGGGCGGAGCCGGTCGCCTTCGCCCGGCACCGCGAACTGCTGGACGCCCGCATCGCTCACCACGAGCACATGCCGGCTGTCCGGGATCGTCACCGGCACCTGCGCGCCGCTGGTGCGCGACGGGAGCGCCCCCGGCCCCGCCATGGTGAGCGGCACGTCGCGCTGCTCCTCGCCGCGCACAATGGTCAGGGTGTTGCTCGTCCGGTTGAGGACCGCGACACCGTTGTCGAGAGTGGAGATGGCCAGGTCGTTGCTGGGCGGGGCGACCGCCACCGTGCGGACCAGCTTCGGGCTCAACCCGCCCCCGCCGCCACCCGTGGACGGGGCTGTGGACGGGAGTTCGGCGGCGGTGATGGCGGAGACGGTGCCCTCGCTCGGCACCGCGATCCACAACCGGCCGTCGCCGTCGAAGAAGCCGCCGGTGATGCCCGGGGGATAGCGCACGGGCTCACCAACCGGCACGAGCGAGCGCGGGTCGAGTTGACGCACGATGCCCTGCACCGTATCGACCACGAAAGCGGCGTCCTTGTGCATAGCGACACTGACACCGAGGCCGGCCGTGGTCCTCGTCGTCGCGGTGATCTGCAGGGTCGCCAGATCCAGGGAACTGACCTGGCCGGTGGCGAGGTCGCGGAGGATCAGGAAACGGTCGGTCTGGGCCACCTGCATCGCGTGGCTGCGCGCCTGCGGCACCTGCAGCCGGGTGTCGACGCGGCCGGTCACCCCGTTGACCCGGGCCATCTCACTCTTCGCGGCGCTCCACAGCCAGGAGCTCGCGTCGTAGCTGGCTACCGCGTTGTCCGCCGCGCCCACGCCGAGCACGGTCAAGCCCATCGCGGCGACCAGCGCGGCGACCGTGCCGACGGTGACCAACCCGCCGCGCGTGCTCAGCCGGCGCTTCGGTGTGCTGCTCTTCTCGTTACCTGCGGTGCCGATGTCTGTGGTGACCACAGCCGGCCGCCTCCCCACCCATATGCGGACAGTGCCTGTCGCGCGCGTCCTCGCCGGCGCTCCTTGCCAAAGCCGGGAGCCATCATATGGCCTGGTCAATAGAGGCGGAAACCCGTGACGTCCGGCTGTGGACAACGCCCGACGCGCCCTGTGGACGACGCGCTGTCGAATGTGGTGTCGCCGCAGCGTAACGGCGTGTTACCGCTATCGCGGGGTGGGCGTGGACCGGGCGGTGCAGACCTGACCGGAGGTCGCGTACCTGTCGGTCGAGTAGACGGCCAGGACCGTGAAGCAGTAGTCCAGCCGGGGACTCAACCCGTTGACCGTGTAGCTCGTCTCGCCCGCTTTGATCGTGGCCATTCCGTTCAACGGCTGTCCCGCGCGGCCCCCGGCGACCATGAACGGCACCGTTCCGGCAGTGGGGTCGTCCCAGGTCACCGTGATCGCCGACCCGTCGTCGCGCAGACGCAGATCGGTCGGGGGGTCGCCGCCCAATACCGGGCCGGCGCTCGGGGAGCCCTCCGGCCCCGCCGGGGATCCCCCCTTGTCGGCGAGGACCGCGAGCCCGACCAGCGTCGCCGCGATGGCGGCCGCGGCGGCCGCGATCGCCGCCGCCACCGTCAGACCGCGGCCACGCGAGGAGACGGCCGTCGGCGCCGGTGGGTGCGATGGGGGCACGGAAAGCGGTTGGACCGTCGGGTACGGCTGAAGTGCCGGGTACTGCTCCGGTTGGCCCCCCGGGCCGAACGGGTACGGCGCCGTCTGCTGGACCGGCTCAGCCGGGTAGGCGGGCGCCAGCGGTGCCTGTTCGACCGGATAGCCGGGCGTAGCCTGCACCGGTTCGGCCGGGTATGCCGGCTGGTGCGGAACGGGCTCCATGGGATGGTCCGGCGCGTGCGGCACGCGCTCCGCGGGAACGGCACGCTGCTGCTGGACCGGCTCGGCCGGGTAGCCGGGCTGCTGCTGGACCGGCTCGGCCGGGTAGGCCGGCTGCTGCTGGACCGGCTCGGCCGCTGGGGGCGGCGCGGCGCTGACCGGCGGGGCGGGAAGGACGTGCAGACCGGTCGTCGAATCGTGGTTCGGGGTCGTCGGGGACACGGGTGAAGGCGTCACCGACGCCGGCGGCACCGGCTCAGCGACGGGTGCCGGGGCGGGCTGCGGCTCGCCGACGTACTCGCGCGCCGCACGTACCTGCCAATGATCCTCGCCGAGCACGGCGGGCCCGGCGGCGACCACGCGGCCGAAACTCTTCCGGGCCTCGTGCCGGTTACCCAATTCCTCTGCCACTTGGCCGAGCTCGAAGGAGAGCGTCAGCATCAGCGGGTCCGAATAGCCCAGCCGGCGGTCCCCGCCAGCGAGCGCCTCCTCCAGCACCCGCCGGGCGGCCATCGGGTCGTCGGCCTCCCGGTGCAGCCCCGCCAGTACGTGGGCGGTCTGGAGAATTTCCGGATGATCTTCGCCAAACGCCGGCCTGGCCGATTCGAGTGCGCGCTGAAGGTAGGCGCGGGCGGCGGGGAGATCACCGGAGTCGCGCAGCGCGTGGGCGTTGTGCTGGACGACGGTTAGCGGCGAGGGCTGAGACACCCCGTCATGCTGCCGGTACGTCAGGTTCCGCGCCAGTCCGGTGACATCAATCGGGCAGCGCGGCTGTGATTCCGCAGCGCGACGAGTGGCCGGTGAAGCCCAGAGCGGCGACGCTCAGCCAGGACCGGGCGGGCTGAACGCCGCGCCGATCCGGCGACCACTGGCACCGCCGTCACACGCCCGCGAGGACCGCCCGGTCGTCGCCGACGACGGTGCGCCCCCGCATTGCGGCCCGGCGCCGACCGCGGCGAGCCGCCAGCGCGTCCGCCGCGATCTGGTCGACCCGGCGCTCCGGATCATCCAGTCCGACGACGGTACCGGTGGCGTCGAGCGGGCACTCACCCGGCGAGGTGCACCGGCCGGCCGGCCGGCGCGATCGTGACGTGGTGGTAGCCGGGGTGGTGTGGATGGCTGTCGGGCTCAGCCGATTGTCACGGGGTGATTCTGGCTGTTGCCTGCATCCACCCACCGTCCGTTTTCGGTGCGCGTTTCCGCAGCATGCCGGCGGTCCGGCGGGTGATGTGCATGATCCAGCGGGGCCGTGTACAGTAGTCCACCGTGCGGCCCGCCGGGCGGCCGATGGACGATGAAGTCGTCCGGATGGCGCGAGGTAGGGTGTACATGCAAGTCCGGGTGGCGGAATGGCAGACGCGCTAGCTTGAGGTGCTAGTGCCCGTATAGGGCGTGGGGGTTCAAGTCCCCCCTCGGACACAATCTAGTACATGATCCGTTTGGGGTTGCCTGAGCGGATACCGTGCGGGCGGTCGGCCGGTAGGTCAGCGTCAGCCCCAATTCGCGGTAGATCAGTGCCTTGTCGCCGGGGTCGGCGTCGCGGAGCACAGTGGTGATGTTTCCCAGGGCTTCCACGATGCGGCGGATTTCGTCCGGGCTCATGGTCCGGCGTCCGGTGAGGCGACGCAGGGCGGCTTCGGCGGTGAGCTGTTCGGCTTGGACGTCGGCGATCCATCGGCTGACGACGGTGGGGTCGGCGCCGCTGTCGAGGGCTGCGCGGTAGCGGTCCAGGCGGGTTGCGCAGGTGGCGAGGGTTTCTCGGGCTGCTTTGATCGCCTGCTGGTCGACGTCGTCGTGTTGGGCATCGGCCATGGCTTGGACGGTTGTGGTGAGTCGGCTGGGCGAGAAGGCTCGGGCGAGCCATGGGTGGAGTTGTTCGAGGATGTGGTCCTCGCGGACGTAGACGCTGCGGGGGTGGGCGATGCGGTTGGCGTCGGTGTACTCGGCGGCGTAGGTGCAGCGGTAGTGGTTGCGGTCGTTGTTGAAGCTGCCGGTCATGCGCCGTTGGCATATGCCGCAGCGCAGGAGGCCGGAGAGCACGTAGTTGCGCTTGCTGGCCCGGGGCTTCATGACCCCGTCGGGACGCCTGCCGGCACTGGCGATCAGCGTCTGGACGCGGGCGAACGTCTCGTCATCGATGAGCGGTTCGTGTGCCAGCCCGCCGGAGTAGATCCACTCGTGGGTGGGGTTCCAGCGCAGTTTGGTTTCGTGTCCGAGGGCGACGTCGTCGATCAGGATTTCGGTCTTGCGTTGTTTGTTCCACACCTGCCGGCCGGTGTAGCGGGGGTTGGTCAGGATGACGCGGATGGCGCTCTTGCTCCAGGCCGTGGTGGTGCGGTGCGGGTTGCGTCGCCGGTCGTAGGCCGAGGGGGATAGGACGCCGTCGCGGGTGAGTCCTTCGGCGATGGCGAATATGCCGTTTCCGGCGAGGTATTCGGCGTAGATGCGCCGGACGAAGGGTGCGGTGAGCGGATCGGGTTCCAGGCGGTGCAGCCGTCGGCCGTCGGCTGCCTTGCTCGGGTTCGGGTGAGGGCCGGCGTCGACGAGCCGGTAGCCGTAGGGTGGCCGTCCGCCGAGGAACCGTCCCTCCGTGGCCGCCTGGGCGGCCATGGCACTGCGCACGCGTACCTTGATGCGGTTGCGTTCGCCCTTGCTCATGCCTCCGTAGAGAGCCATGACGAGATCGTGCGCATCGCTGCCGGGGTCGACGGCCCCACCGACCTCGGGTACCCACAGTGCGACACCGTAGTGCTCGAACAGTGGAAACGTCAGGCCGAACTGGTTGCCGTAGAAGGCGCGCTGCGGTTCACCGATCACCACGGCGTCGAAGCCCCGGCGCGGATCGCGGAGCGCGGCGAGCAGGCGGGATGCCTCGGGGCGGCGCTTCCACGGTAGTGAGCGGGACAGGCCGATGTCGAAGAACTCGGCGACGACCTGCCCCCCGACCGGCTCGATCAGTGCCCGTGACCGCGACAGTTGCCACGCGCGGGAGGCTTCCGGGTCCTGCTGGTCCTCGGTGGACACTCGGCCGTAGAACGCGAAACGCAGCGGCTGATCGTCGAAAGCAGGCGGTGTCGTGCGGTGTCTTGTGAATTTCCGGTCTGTGGTCATATTTCCTCACTTCCGGGGTGCGGCAGCCGTTGGCATGCGGAAAGCAGTATCCGTAGCAGGGCGCGTGCGGCGGCCGGGCCTAACTCGGGTGGGTCCGTTGGGGTGGATACAGTCGGTAGGTGCTGCTTTTCTTCCCGTGGCACCTGTCTGTCGTGAGAATTGTATTCGGGATTACGGGAAATATGAAAATCTGATTCTTGTGAGGGCATACGCGCTCCGAGAGGCTAAGGCCTTGGTCTGGCCGGCTCGAGGTGAGGCATTCATCAGGTGTCTCCTTTCTTTGTTGGAGTCGACTCCGCGCTCCCAGCGAACGAGAATGAGGAACTGGGAATGCCTGAGCTGTGCGGGTGCTGCTGGCTGAGGATGCGAATTCGGGGTAGGGGTCGTCGGCCTCGCGCCGGAGCCGGTCGCCTGCGCGTGCTCGTTGCCATACCGCATTCTGAGTGTCCGATGGAAGGAGGTTCTCCCTGACATTGACGCCCGCCGGATGCAAGCCGACGAGGAGGGCGCGAAGACCAGGCGGATCGCCGCGAGCCGACGTGCCTTCTGCTTGGTTCATTTGCGGAAAGTGGTCGAAGGAATCGATTCATCAAGCATGTGACCGAATCGATAAACGTATGCCGACGTCTTCCTGGACTCGATCGTTGAGCCTTTTTCATCGTGACGGTGCAGGTCACGGCAGGTGGAACCCTGGCGCGCAGCGCCCGGCGCCCGCCGCGTCGGCTGTGAAAATCGCTGTCCGGTTGTCGGAGCACAGTGATAGAAAGCCGGGGTGCACAAATTTCTCACGTTCTCTGATCATCTGCGGCTGATTGACGAACGGTCGACCGCCTTCCGCGCCGCGGTCGCTGCGGCGCCCAGCCTCGACATGCCGGTGCCGACCCATCCCGAGCGGACGCTGTTCGATCTCGTGCAACACGTCGGCATGGGCCGCCGCAAGTCGGCCGCCATCGTCGCCGCAGGGCCTGCAGACGCTCCCCCGGAGAAGTCCGCTTGGGAGGACGGCACGGGTGCGCCTCGGGAACGCGAGGCTCTCCTGGCCTGGTGGACCGAGTCCGTCGAGCGACTGACGAGCGCGCTGCGCGAGGCCGGCCCGGACCGCGGTTGTTGGACGTGGTGGGGTGACTCGCAGTCACCGCAAACCTCCGGTGCATGGGCACGGCGCCAGGTTCCCGAGATCGCGGTGCACACCTACGATGTCCAGCTCACCGTGGGTGCCCCGCAGCCGCTGCCGGAGGAGGTCGCCCTCGACGGTTTCGACGACTGCCAGTTCACCCTCTGCTCGACGGATGTCGCCTGGCCGCACGAACCCGCCGTCGTCGATTACTACGCCACCGAGGGCCGCTCTTGGCGCCTTCAGCTGTCCCGCGACGGCGCATGGGCCGCCCGCCTCGGCGAGCCTGCTGCCAGCGAGGCCCCGGACACGGCCGACGCCTCCGCCCGGGGCACGGCCAGTGACCTGGTCCTGTTCTTTTACGGCCGCATACCGCCGGATTCTCTGAAGCTAAAGCTGGACGGCGACCGTCGCATCTTCGACCAGCTCATCGCCTGGGACCCGTCCGTGTAACAACGATCCCTTCTATCCTGCGTAGCCCCGGTGCTCGACGTGGTGCAGAACCAGGATCGCCTGCAGGATCGCGGTGGCGCGGTGTGGGCAACAGCGCAGTTTCGTCAGAACTTTCCAGGTCTTGAGGGTGGCGTTGGCGCGTTCACCGGTGGCGCGGATCCGGGCGTGAGCGCGGTTGACCTTCTTCTGCCAGCGCGGCAGTTTCGGCCGGTAGCGGTGGCGTTTGAACGGTGTGCGGATGCTGCCGCGGGCGCCTTATCGGCAAAGGTCATCACGTTGGCGCTGTTCAGGGCGTCGATGATGCCGGAAGCGCGGGCCGCGGTCAGCGGCTCATCACATTGAGATAGACGCACTTGAGCGCGGTGGCCTCCTTCGAGGAGTACCCGCGGGCGGGGAGGGCGCGGCGAATTCGGGCGCTGACGCTTTCGATGGTGTTGGCGGAGTGCACGACGGTGCGGATCTCGGCGTCGAAGGCCAGGAGCGGCACGAACTGCGCCCACGCCTGCCCCACAACCTGGCGATCGTCGAATATTTGCCGCCCCAAACCGAGATTAGCGGGTCCGACGACAATGCGACGCCGGACCCGCGAAGTAGCGGATTTAACGTTGCGGCTTATTCCAGTTTACGATCGTGGCAACAATGAAATAAATCATTATCACCAGAATGGCGCCACCAATGACATAGGCGGTGACGTTGCCGTCCGCGCGCGCGATAAAAAATATCGCTGCCAGACCAATCAGGGCAGAGATTGCCAACGTCGCAAACCCTTTAAATCCTAGCCCTTTTGACTTCGCCGATGCCATTTCGAACCTTCCGCGAAATTTCCGCCTAAGCGGTCGAATAGCTGACTGTAGAAGCCAGACTGTAGCACCCACAAGTGCCACACGGCCATAGATGCGGTATCCCGACTCGGTTAGAGCGATTGCCCTGACCGCCGAAATCGCCGCCAACGCGGGAGCGTACCAAGGTGGTGAGTCTCGACGATTCAACCGCTGCAACTTTCGACTGGTGTCGATGGCGCTCGATGTCATCCAGTCTGAGGGCCGGACGGGTTGGCATCGGGCCCTCTTCCTCGTGTGGTGCTCGTACTTAGAAACACGCCGATTGCCATCAGATTGGTTGAGTGGATGAGATCCGCGAGGTGGGTTCAGGCTGCGGGCGGACAACGGAATCGCGGCAGGGTAAGACGGCACAGCGAGGCTCCCGGTTGGGGCATCTGATCTTGGTCGACTGCTGTCTTACCGGGAGTCTCGTCCTATGTTGACACCTGGGGTCTCCACTTGGCCGTGACCTCCACCGTCACGATAAAAAGGCTCGTTGTTGCTCGCCGTGAGTTGTTTGCTCAACCTTCCCGCCGATGACAGGACCGGCGAGGCCGGCGGACCGTTCGGCGGTCGTGTGGTCGGGAACGGGCGCGATGAGTTCGTCGAACCGTCCCCCGGGCGCGGCGGCTGAGATGCGGCTGCTCGTCCGGCGGTCAACCGCTGCGAATGTGACCGTTCGGTGGCATCGGGCGCCAGCAGTCGATGAGCACGTTGACGCGCTATCGCTGAGCAGGCGGTGGGGGCAGTGGAGGGCTTCGCGGTGGTGGGGACGCCCTGCTTGGGTCAGATCCAGGTCCAGGGGGGGGGGAGGGCTCTGTTCAGGATGCGACCGGCGAGGTGTTCGGAGACCTCACCCGTCATGAGCTCGGCTTCGATCATCGCGAGTAGACCGATCACGGCCGCGAGGTCCGCGGCTCGGCAGGGCCGGGGCGTGAGTTCTCCCGATACCTCATCACCCACCTCCTGAGCGTAGTGTCGCCCAGGGTGGCGCACGAGCATGCCGGGAGTCAGGCAGTGCCGTGGTCCTGCTCGAGCCATCGGCGGACCGTAGAGAAATCGGCCTCGGTCAGCCCCAGGTGTGGATCGACTCGGTGCAGCAGTGCCCGCTCGGGGTAGTGGGTGGCGACCCATCGCCGGTCAACATCGGTTGTCTCGTCGTCGAGCCAGACGAACGGGCGTCCGGTTGCCCAACGGGTGAGGGGTGCCGTTTTCCAGTGCAGGCCCGGCGTTGGATCTTCGTCGGTGTCGGGCCATTCGACGACGGGGAGGTCCGGGAGCCCGAGTCGCGGTGAGATGACCTCGTTCGCCTCGGACATCCAGGTCGTTGCCCAGACCAACTGGCATCCGAGCGCCAGCAGCCTGCGCCCGTCGTGCGGGTCGAGCCGCTCGAGCAGAGGATTCCCACTGGCTGCGGGGTTCCAAAACCCCGTCACTGTGATTGACCTGGACAGACGCAGCGCTCGGCCATGCCGTCGGGCATCATCATGATGCGTGTCGTTACGCCTGCTCTACCTCATGTTCTGCCACATTGCCGGCTGGCTTGCTCTCCTCGCCCGTACCAGCGCGGCCAAAGATGTAGAGATCTTGGTCCTGCGTCACGAGAACGCGGTCCTGCGCCGGCAGAACCCCCCGCCTCGGCTGAACTGGGCCGACCGGGCGGTGCTCGCCGCCCTGATCAGGCTCCTGCCTCGGGCATTGACGGCGCACCGTCTCGTCACCCCGGCCACGGTTCTGCGGTGGCACCGGCGGCTCGTCGCCCGGCACTGGACCTACCCGCACCGGTCCGGTCGGCCGTCGATCGACCCGGCCATCGTCGCCTTGGTCGAGCAGATGGCCCGAGACAATCCCGGGTGGGGCTACCAGCGCATCCAAGGCGAGCTACGCGGCCTCGGCCACCGGATCGGCGCCTCCACGATCCGCCGGATCCTCAAACGACTCGGCATACCACCAGCGCCGGCGCGCCGCGACCACACCACCTGGCGGCAGTTCCTCCGCACGCAGGCGTCGACCATGCTCGCCTGCGATTTCTTCCATGTCGACTGCGCGCTCACCCTCCAGCGCCTATACGTGTTCTTCGTCATCGAAGTCGGCACCCGCTACGTGCACATCCTCGGCGTCACCGCCAACCCGGACGGGCCGTGGACCGTCCAGCAAGCCAGAAATCTGCTCATGGACCTCGGTGAACGGACCGAGCAGTTCAAATACCTGATCCGGGACCGAGCCGGGCAGTTCACCGCCGCCTTCGACGCCGTGCTAACCGACGCCGGCGTGACTGCGTGCAAGATCCCACCGCGTAGCCCGCGAGCCAACGCCTACGCGGAGAGGTTCGTCCTCACCGCCCGCACCGAGGTCACTGACCGCATGCTCATCCTCGGCCAACGACATCTACGCCGAGCACTCGGTGAATACGCGCTTCACTACAACGGCCACCGTCCCCATCGGGCCCTGCAGTTGCAGCCCCCACGATCCGACCGTCCCGTCATCGACCTAACCCACAAACGGATCAAACGCCGACCCGTCCTCGGCGGGCTCATCACCGAGTACGAACGATCCGCGTAGACGTCCAGGTCACCACCGGTTCAGAGTTTTGGAACCCCACAGGCAAATGCAGGTGGCGCATTGCCGTGCCAGCAGACGAGTTTTGCCCGGACCGGGTCGCCGACACTGAGGCTGCTGCTGTCGTCGGGCTCGGCGTCGTCGGCGCGTTCGACCGTGTCGTCCATGGTTTGTTCTCCCTGGTTCGGGCGCAGGGCGGCCCGCGCACGGCGGGTGGTGCCCCGAGCGCGGGTGGATATGCGGCGTCGTGGAGTGGCCTGAGTGGGGTGCGGGGGAACGATGACGCCTGGTCGCGGTCGTGTCTTCGTAACCCCCGTGGTCGGGGAGTCGCCACGAGGCGGCGGGCATAGCGTCGCCCTCGTTGGGCGGGGTGGTCGTCGTCGATCAGTCGGGGCGCCGATCGCTGTGCGGGCATGATGGTCGGTCGATCGAGCCACCGACTCCGGATCGGGTGGAACGCATCGTGCGTTCGGGGCTGCACCAGGCGGAGAAGATTCTGGCTGAGCGGATCCTGCTGAGGTCCTCAGCGACCGTGCTGGCAAGTTATTGGCGATGTAGGTGGCGGTCCGCAGGACGGGGATCTCGCAGACATGGCATCCGACACCCGCGCGCCCGCAACGCCGGGTTGATCACGCTGGCTGCGAACTGCCGCCGCCATCGTCGCGTAGGAGCAGGTAGGAGTCGAGATGCGCGGCGGCGGTGAGCATGGCGCGGCCCCGCTCGGCAAGCCGCTGCCGCCAACCGAGTCGGCCAGCGGCTCGGCGCCGCCCGCATCGTGGACGTGCCGCACCACCGTGGCGATGTGGGCCAGCGGGTAGCCGCCGCGCCGTAGCAGGTGGGTGAGTTCGGCGTCGCGTACGTCGCTGGCACGGTAGAGGCGGTGGCCGGTGGCGCGGTCGCGTTGCGGCGTGAGGATCCCGGCGCGTTCCCATTTGCGGATCGCAGCTGCTGTGACGCCGAGCCGGTGGGCCACGGCGCCGACCCCAAGCGGCCGGGCCGGGCGGTCTGCGGCGGGCCTGTCGATGATGATGCCGACCGCGGTCTCGACGGAGTCGAGCGTCTACCGGTCACGGATCAGTTGGGCGTGACCGGCATCGATTGCCTGGAAGGCGGCGTCGAGGTCGCCGCGGTGGACCGCCCACATGATCGTTCTGGCAGCCGCGTGGCCGTACGCCGGGACCAGTGCCAGGTAGGCGTTCAACGCGCCTGCGTGCACGGCCGAGTAGACCCGGTAGCCGTGCGCGGTGCGCTGGGCGGACGGGAGCAGTCCAGCGCGCTCGTAGTTGCGGACCGCTTGGGCGGAGATGCCGTGCGCCCGCGCCAGGTCGGCCGGTCGGCTCTGTACCCGGCTTTGAGGCTTCAGACGATCCTCCCAGCACGGTTTTGCGAAAAGCTTCAACAGCAAGTTCAACGATACGGTCAAAGTCATGGCAATCGACCTGGAGACTCTTCTTGATTCGCGAACCAGCACCGTGGAAGTGCTCGCCCTCGGCGAGCCGACACATGGCGAGCCAGCTTTCCCCCGCCTGCGCAACCAGATCTTCGAGCAACTCGCTGCCCGCGGGTTCCGCTCCATCGCCGTGGAATCCGATCGGATCGCCGGGCACGCCGTCGACGCCTACGTCCGCGGCGCCAGCGAGACGCTCGACGATGTGCTGAGCAAAGGGTTCAGCCACGGCCTCGGCGCACTCGCCGCCAACCGGGAGCTGCTGGAGTGGATGCGCGCCTACAACCAGTCCGTGCCGCATGGTGAGCGGCTGACGTTCCACGGCTTCGACGCGCCGTTGGAGATGACGAGTGCCCCCAGCCCTGGAC
The DNA here is from genome assembly GCF_040659735.1 of Micromonospora sp. NPDC049679. Taxonomy (NCBI): domain Bacteria; kingdom Bacillati; phylum Actinomycetota; class Actinomycetes; order Micromonosporales; family Micromonosporaceae; genus Micromonospora; species Micromonospora sp. NPDC049679. The sequence continues at coordinate 98,604 of NZ_JBFANZ010000003.1, read as the reverse complement.
CGTACCTGCGGCACCTACGCGACTACCTGCTCGCGCATATCGGCGCTCAAGGGTTGCCCGCGGGCGCCGGAAACGTGGACCAGCTGATCGGTGACGACGCGCAGTGGAGCGATCCGGCAGCACTGATGGACGGCAGAAACTCCATCGGACGCTCGTCGAAAGCCGCAGCGCTGCGGGTACTCGCCGACGACCTGCTCACCACCCTGTACACCCATGCGCCTCGACTGACGGCCGCATCCACGCCGGACGACTGGCGGCAGGCTCGGCTGCACGCTACGACCGCACGCGGCCTCCTGCGCTACCACGCAACCGCAGCCGACCCAGCACCTGCGGCCGAGCGTACGTCCCGGCTACTCGGGGTGCGCGACGCTTGGATGGCCCAGAACCTGCTGGACATCCGCGCCGCTGAGCAGCACCGCGGCCCGACCCTGGTCTTCGCCCATAACCGGCACCTGCAACGGCACCCCAGCACCTGGCTCCTGGGCGGCATGGACCTCGAGTGGTCCAGTGCCGGCGCGATCGTGGGAACCCTGCTCGGCCCCCGCTACGCGCACGTCGTCGGCAGCCTCGGCGCCAGCTCCGCGCTAGGCCTGCAGGCGCCGGCCCGTGACACGTTCGAGGGCGCGCTCGGCACAGCGACCGCGCAAGGCCCGATCTTCGACGCGGCATGCCTCACCACGCTGCTGGGCCACGCGCGGGTCCGCACGGACATGACAGCCGAACAGGGATACTTTCCGCTGGACGCCGAAACGGTCGCGCACTGCGACGCGGTATGGCACATCGACCGGTTCCCGGCGGCCGCGACCACCGTCGCTGCCCGAATCCAAGAGCTCCCGGGCGTGACACAACTGCAGGCCGGCCCGCAATCGGAAGCACCCGAGGTGAGCTGGGACGAACGTTTCTTCTTCGTCGGGCCTGATCGGCGCCGCCCCTTCGCCACCATCGTCGGGCACGACCTTCCCGGCTTCGACGAGCAGTCACGACTGGATCGTGTCGGCGTGTTCCGGCTCAACATCGAGTTAGGCCGTACCAAGTTCCAGCAGGTATTCGGCTACCCGCCCCAGGAGTTCCCCGATCACCGCAACCAAGTCGACTTCGCCGCGATGGACCAGATAGTTCCGCATCCCATCTACGCGGTCCAAGGCTGGGCGAGCATCCTCAACACGGGAACCAGCTCGCAAACGAAGGTCGAGCACCTCCTCGCCCACGCGCACCAGCGTGCGGCCGAGCGCGAGCGGCGTCGGGCACAGCGGGCGCAGCCGACATGATCAGACACTCGCGGCTGCAAGGCGACTACAGATCGCTCAGTCATTCGGCTTGCCCTGTCGGGCGGTCACCTCCTCGGCGATGTCGTGCGCGTCGCAGACCGAGCCAACGGGACGAATGTTGCAATTTCGATCACCCCCCACTTTGCTGCGAACCGGCGTTGTTCGAGACGTGTGGTATGCCTGCGCGTCTTGGACCTTGGCGGTGCAAGGCGTCAGTCCGGCAATCACAACGACCCTGCCGGTAGGACTACACGTCGGGGTAGCTGTTTCCAGCTGTCACCCTGGCCCGTGCGGTGGCGGCGCTGCCGGGCTCGAGGGTCGTGCACACAGCGACGACGTCGCCTGGCACCGTTCGTTCGTCGCCTAGCCAATCTAATGGCCGACGGTGTCCGGGGTTGAGGAAGATCGCGATCCCGACACCGAAGAGTAAGCGTCGGCCGACCTCGTCGGACAGCAACACCCGGTCTCACAGGCCAGTCGGCCTTTGGGTTCTGCCGAGCTCTGGGCAAGCTACGACCCTCGTCGGCGAAAACGCGGTGTGCTCCAGGACGATGCGTTCCAGCCAGTGCACGGCAGGGGCCGAACTGCAAGTGCGTAGCCTCTGGCTATGAATCGACGGGGATGGAGCCTGGTCGTTTTCGCCGCCAGTGTGCTGGCTCTGGTATCGCTTGCCTCAAACGTGACGACTCTGAGCCAGCTCGAAGGCAAGGCGGACACCTTGCTGGCCGGCCGGTTGACCCTGAGCCAGCTGGTCAACGCGGGGACGGTCTGGGCCGGGCTGGCAGTGGTGTCCGGGTGGCTCGTCCGCCGCCCCGCGCCGGCCGTTGCCGCTGGAGTCGTCGCCTTGCTCACCGCTTGCGTCGTGCACTACGGCGTGGGGATAGCCTTCGGCATGTTCGATCTGAACGTCTGGGCGGCCAACTTGCACTGGCTCCTGGCGGCGATGGTCGTGGGCGGGCCGCTCGGCCTGGTGGGCGCGATCGCTCGCCGGTTGGATCCGTGGGGGGTCGCGGCCCGCCTTGTCGTTCCCGTCGGAGCCGTGATCGAGCCGTTCGTCGTCGGTCGGTTCACCACCCCCGCGATCCTGCCCTGGCCGAACCGGGTGGCCGACATCATCAGTGGACTGGCGCTGTTGACGGCCGGAGTGGTGGGCTGCTTACGAGTCCTTGCCGCTGGCAGGCGGCGGCCAGCAATACATGATCCCCACCTGCAGTCAGCGACTTCCTGGTGGCTCTGACCAACGTCGGGCTTGATGGCCAGGTGTATTGGGCGCAGCGCCTGCTGAATTGACAGAGCCGTTAGTGCGCAGATCGGAGGTGCGGTCTGTCGTTGACGAGGTCTGGTCGCGGGCGGCGAGGTAGTGGGTCCAGTCGGTGTTGACTGCGTCGGCCCAGCGGACTGCCGTTGCCGGGGTGACGCCGGGTAGGTCGGCGAGGATCGGTGCGGGGATGTCGCTGGTCATGGCGACCAAGGCGGCGTGCTTGCCGGGGACCGGTGCGATGCCGTGCCTGCGAAGTTTGTTGCGCAGGCGGCGCGCGGCGATCGGCTGGTTGGGGGCCCGGCTGGGGAACAGCAGCGGTTTGCGGGCGATTCGTGCCAGTGGGGTCCGGGGGCTGCGCCGGGTCGGCGGCTTGCTCGACGGCGATGGCGGCCAGTGGCGGTGGTAGGAGAAGCGGAGCCGGCCCGAGGTGGAGCTTGACTTATCCGTCGGGCTCGGTCACGACTGCGTCGGTGTGCAGGCGGATGAGCCGGGCGGTGGTGGTGCCGAAGAGCAGGATCAGTGCCCGCCCGGGCCTGCTCCACCAGCCGGCCCACCAGCTCGTCATCGACCCCGTTCGCCGGCGGCTGCGCCGGATCCTTCTTCGCCACCGCGGCAGTATCCACGGCGGTCGTCGTCTCATCGGTCATTGGTGCCTACTCCTTGATCAGGAGACACCGTCCGTTTACAGACCCCATCACCGCTCATTTTGACCGAGCGGGGCCTCGACGGATGCCATGAACGGCACGGGGTCCGCGGCGGTAGCCGAGCTGTGGTCGCCGAGATGAACTTCGTAGTGCAGGTGCGGGCCGGAGGAGTTGCCGGATGAACCAACAACGCCGATGACCTGTCCGCCGAACGACGCTGTTGCGTTATCGGATCGGATGACGCGTTGAGCCGGGGTCGGTTTCGAGGTCAGATCGCCAGGGCGAGTTCGGTGAACGCCGCGGCGACCCGCGACCCGGGCGGGACGTCGAGTCCGAGTTCGTAGTGTCCGCGGCGGAGGTTCTGGACGAAGGCATGTCCGGCGATGACCACCTGGGCTGTTCGATCGGTCCGCATCCGGCGCATCGGTTTCAGCCGGTGTTTGAGTTGGCTGTGGTCGGCCTCGATCGGATTGTTGGCGTACTGCTCGACGTGGTGCCCCGGGGGGACCAGTTCGTCGAGTACCGCGGGGTAGATCGCGGCGCCGTCGGTGACGACCTCGCTGGGTGTCACCTTCAGTGCCGACAACGCCCGGCGAAAGAATCGCCGGGCCGCGTCGGCGTCGCGGCGGGCCGAGACCAGCACGTCGATGACCTGCCCGTATTGGTCGATCGCCCGATACACGTAGCGCCACAAGCCGTTGACCTTGACGTAGGTCTCGTCGACGTGCCACCTGTCGCCGGGCGAGTGGCGGGCAAACCGAGCGGCGTCGGCCAGCAGCGGCGTGAACCGTTGCACCCACCGGTAGACGGTGACGTGGTCACCCTCCACACCGCGCTCGACCAGCAGTTCCTCCACGTCGCGGTAGGAGAGGTTGTAGCGCAGGTACCACCGGACCGCGACGACGATCACCTCAGCCGGGAACCGGAACCCGGCGAAGGCAGACTTTGGCGGCAGCAAGGTACGGGAACGGATCGACAGCTTCACCGCTCAAGCCTGCCTCGATCTTCCATGCGACCAACGCAACGGCACCCTGACGGTACCCCGACCCCGGCCCTGGCCGCGGACAGTGGCTGGACAGCGGGCCGCCAGTCCGGCCCGACAATCTGGGCGCATGTCAGAGGAAAGCCGTCCAGAGGCGGATGCGCGGGCAGCGGACGTGGTCACCGTGCCGCTGCCGGCCACGTTGTGCCGGCGTTGCGTCCGGCTCGTCAGCCGCCGAGTCAGGGATGTGCCGGGAGTGATGTCGTTCGAGGTCGACGTCGCGCGAGGTGTCGTGCGTGTCCGCGGGGACGTGGATCGGGAGGCGCTCCTCGCAGCGCTGGTGTGTCCTTCGTGATAACCGGCAGTCTTGGGGTGCTGTGACATCCCAAACTGCCGGTGATCATGAAACGTTTTCGGCGAACGATCGCAGACGCGCGATGGCCCAGGGGAACTCGCGCTGCTCGAACAACGCCAGCGCCCGGCGGCATTCGTCCACGGCGAGCGTGGCGTTGCCGCGCGCGGAAGCGATACGGGCCCGGCCCCATGCCGCCCACGCCTGGCAGCGCGGGTTTTGCGCCTGGCGGGCGACCTCGTCGGCCTCGGCGAGCAGGGCGGGTACGTCCTCGTCGTCACCCAGGTCGAGCCGGGTGTGGGCCAGATGGACCAGCGAGAAGGCCAGCCCGTGCAGCGACGCCCGGTCCCGGCCCTCGTCGACGGCCTCGCGCAGGACCGTCAGCGCGTCCGCGTGCTGCCCGGACTCGCGCAGGGCGATGCCGAGATGGGCCAGGATCGCGTCGGCCATGAGCCGGTCACCTGTGGACCGGACGAGGTCGAGGCTGCGCCGCCACGCGAGTGCCGACGCCTCGAACTCGCCGAGGCGCAGGTCCAGCAGCGCTTCGAGGTAGTGGGTCACGAACAGCCACCACCCACCGTCCGACTCGCCCAGAACATCGCGGCTCTGCTTGACCATGGCGCGGTGCTCGTCGGCGTCTCCGCCGTACTGGCCCTCCCAGGCCACCACCAGCCGCGAGATCGCGGCGTTGCGGACGTCGTCGAGCTCTTCGAAGATCGCGAGACTCTCCCGGGCGGCCGCGCGTGAGCGCGGCGTCGGGTAGTAGACGTTGAGCAGCCCGAGTCCCTGCAGCGCGCGGGCGCGCAGGGCGGTAGACCCGCCACCGCGCCCCAGGAGAGCGGTAAACGCGCGTGTGCCCTCGTAACGCAGCCCGTAGTTCCAGTACCAGACCAGCGAGTACGCCAGGCGCAGCCCGGTCTCGACGTCGGAGCCTTCCTCGAGGGAGTAGTCCACCGCCGCGCGCAGGTTGTCGTACTCCTCCGTCAGGCGCGTCCGTGCGGTCGCCGACGTGACCTGCAGGCCGTAATCCTCGGCCAGCCGCAGGTGGTGGTCCACGAAGCGCTCGCGGCAGGCGTCGAGCTCGCCGGCCTCCTCCAGCCTGGCCCACGCGTACTCACGGACGGTGACCAGCAGCCGGAACCGCCCGGTGGCCGGCTCGGGTACCACAAGTGACCGGTCGACCAGCCGGAACAGTAGGTCGAGCACCTCACCGGGCTCGACGCCGGCGAAGGCGCACACCTCCTCGGCGGCGGTCACCGTCCACCCGCCCCGGAACACGGAGAGGCGGCGCAGCAGCCGGCGCTCGGCGTCGATGAGCAGGTCGTAGCTCCAGTCCAGGGTGGCGCGCAGCGTCCGGTGGCGCGCCTCGCTGGTACGCGGACCGGATGTCAGTAGCGCGAACCTGTCCTGCAGCCGGGCCGCGATGTCGGTCACCGACAGCGCCTTCGCCCGCGCCGCGGCCAGCTCGATCGCCAGCGGCATGCCGTCGAGTTGCCGGCAGATGGACGCCACCACCGGCGCCGTCTCGGCGTCCAGCGTGAACGACGGGCGTACCGCGCGGGCCCGGTCCAGAAACAGCCGTATCGCCGGAGCGTCGGCGATCGCGGCGGCATCGGCGGCCTCGTCGGGTACCGGCAGCGGGCCGACCGCCACCTGGATCTCGCCGGGGACGGCGAGCGCCTCCCGGCTGGTCGCCAGGACCGTCAGCGCGGGGCAGGACTTGACCAGCCGCTCCACCAAGGCCGCGGCGTCGTCGATGACGTGCTCGCAGTTGTCGACGACGAGCAGCGCCCGGCTGCGGGCCAGGAGTTCGACGACGGCGTCGGTCGCGGCGGTCCCCGCCCCGGCGTCCAGCAGGCCGAGCTGAGTGGCGAAGGCCTCCGCGACGTCCGCGCCGGGGTCCAGCGATGCCAGGCGGATCAGGTGAACCTGGTCGGCGACGGTGGTGTCGACCCGGTGGGCGACCTCGAGCACAAGGGTCGTTTTGCCGACCCCGCCCGGGCCGGTCAGGGTGACCACCCGCGCCTCGCGCAGCCGCTGCAGCGCCGTGGCCACGTCGTCGTGCCGGCCGACCACCGACGACAGCCGCTGGGGCAGCCGGTCGGCGCGGCCGGGCCCGGCCTGCGGCGCGGGCCGCTCAGCGGGAGCCTGCGCGGAGAGGACGGGCGGAACCTGCTGGCGCAGGATCGCCTCGGATAGCGCCTGCAGTTCCGGTGACGGGTCGATGCCGAGTTCGTCGGCCAGGTGGCGCCGCAGCCCCTGGTAGGCGGCGAGCGCGTCCGCCTGCCTGCCGCTGCGGTACAGCGCCAGCATCAGCAGCCGGTGCAGCCGCTCGCGCAGCGGGCTGCCCGCCACCAGACGTTCGAGATCCGCGACCGCCTCGGTGTGCCGGCCGACCTCCAGCAGGAGCTCAAGCCGGTCCTCCACCGCACCCAGCCGCAGCTCCTCCAGGCGGGCGCTCTCGGCCGACGCCCACTCCGTCTCACCGACGTCGGCCAGCGCCGGGCCTCGCCACAGCGCCAGCGCCTTGTCGAAGGAGCCCAGCCCCGAGGCGATCTCGCCGGTGGCCGCGGCGGTTCGCGCTACGTTCACGAGGCGCTCGAACCGGTGCGCGTCGACGGCATCGTTAGGTACGGCAAGTTGGTAACCCGGAGCCCGGGTCGCGAGGATGTCGCCGCCGACACCGGCGGCCACGAGGGCGCGGCGGAGCTTCGAGACCCGGATCTGCAGCGCGTTCGTGGCGTCGGCAGGCAGGTCCTCGCCCCACAGCGCGTCGGTCAGGCTGTCGACCGACACGACGCGGCCGGCGGCGAGGACCAACCGGGCCAGCAGGGCACGTACGGACGGTGGCAGCTCAGCCGGCGGGTTCCCGGGAGCCTGCACCTCGACGGGGCCGAGGACGCCGAACGTCACGTCCATCACGTGTCGCCTGCCATGCTGATGCTGCTGCTCCTCGTCGGTGCCCGGCTCTCACCTCGGGCTACGCATGATGACCGAGGAGTCGCTGTCCGGCCCCATGGTACGCGGGGGATGGGGCTTCTCAGGCCGTGCGACCGGCGCCTTCACGCTCAACCGGTCGGCCAGGACCTGCGCGTCCCGCCCGGTCCAGCCGAGGAGGGCCGAGCCACGGTTGCGCTGCCAGGGCAGCCCGAGGAAGTAAAGGCCGGGCCAGGTCGTGACACCCTCGCGATGCACGGGCGCGCCGCGCTCGTCCAGCACCGGTACCTCTAGCCACGGGTAGTCCGGGCGGAACCCGGTCGCCCATACGACCGCGTCCGGGCGGTGCCGGGTCCCGTCGGCGAGGACGACGTCCGGCCCGTCGGCGTCCACCGCGCGGTCGAGTCGGTTCACGCGCCGCATCAGCTGGTCCAGGTTGGTCCCGATGATGCTCTCGCGCGCCTTGAGACGGCGTCCGAGCCGGCTGTCGCCACCGATGCTCATCAGCCCGAGCCGGGTACACCACCAGAAGATGTCCAAGCCGAGCCAGCGCTGCGGCAGTACCGGGCCGAGCGTGGAGGCCGACAGCGAGACCCGCCGGCCATGATCGGCGAGTTCGTCGGCGATCTGCACGCCGGTGTTGCCGGCGCCGACGACCAGGACGTCGCCAGCGGGCAGTTGCGCGGGGTTGCGGTACCGGCTGCTGTGCACCTGTACGACATGCGGTGCCAGCTTCCGCGCGAAGTCCGGTACCCGTGGGGTGTGGAACGGGCCGGTCGCGACGACTACCTGCGCCCCGGTGAACGCGCCCGTCGAGGTCTTGACGGTGAACCCGCCCGCCGGGGCCGGCCGTACCGAGGTCACCCGGCAGTTCAGATGTACCGGGAGGTCGAGGTGCGCCGCGTACCCCTCCAGGTAGTCGGCGGCCTCGTCCTTGCCCGGGTAGCCGTCCGGATCCCCCGGAAACGCCCGGCCCGGCAGTGCGGAGTAGCGGCGCGGGGTGAACAGCCGCAGCGAGTCCCATCGCTGCCGCCAGGCGTCGCCCACCCGGGGGTGTGCGTCCACGATGGCGAAGCGAAGACCGGCGCGCCGCAGGTGGTAGCCGAGCGCGAGCCCGGCCTGCCCGCCGCCGATGACCACGGTGTCGAGTGGGCTGCTCATCGCTCGGCTCCTCCTTCCGACAGTAAGGACTCAGGCGGCCTGGTAGCCGGCTTCGGCGATGGCCGACCGGACGGCGGCTGGGTCGGCGGTGCCGGTCACCGTCACGGTCTTGGCCTCGATGTCGACGTCCACGCCCGTGACGCCGGCGACCTCGCCGGCCTCGCTGGAGATGGCGTTGGCGCAGTGGCCGCAGCTGATGCCGGGCACGGACAGTACGAGCTGGTTCATCAGATTTCTCCTTGCCGGTGATAGCGAGCCGCACCAGATCCGGCTCGCCGCGGATGACAGCAGCCTGCGCCGGCGTGCTGTCCGCCGCCTGTCCCCGGGATTTCGGCCTCGCTGTCCGTGCTGGCGCCGCCGACGATGTGCCGGACAGCGAACGGGCAGCGGTCCGACAGCCACGGTTGGGACTGTGTCGTCATCGCAGCCCGCGTCGGCGGGCTCGGAGAGTCCACGAGGAGTGACAGCGATGGCGACAGCGACGACGCTTTCCCGCACGCTGGAGGTCGGCGGTATGACCTGCGCGTCCTGTGTGGGACGGGTGGAGAAGGCGCTGAAGCGGGTCGAGGGTGTTGCGGTGGCCGAGGTGAACCTCGCGACCGAGGTAGCCACCGTCACCTACGACCCGGCCCGTACGACGGTCGAGGCACTGATCGATGCGGTGGGCAAGGCCGGGTACACCGCCACCCCGCGCCGCGAGCGGGACACCACGGGGGCGCAGCCGGCGGCGGGCTCGGCAGCCGACGGTGATGACCGGGACCGGGAACGGGACCGCGAACGGGAACGCGAACGGGAACGGGACCGCGAACGGGAACGCGAACGGGAACGGGACCGCGAGATCACCGACCTGAAGCGGAAATGGCAGATCACCCTGCCCGTCGGACTGTCGATGATGGTGCTGATGTACCTGCCGCTGCCCATCGACGCGATGGACTGGCTGATGCCGCTGCTGCTGGTCGTCGCCACGGTCGTGCAGTTCTGGGCGGGGCAGATCTTCTACCGCGCCGCCTGGGCGGCCGGCCGCCACGGCGCGGTCAACATGAACACGCTCGTCGCGCTGGGCACCACCGTCGCCTACGGGTACAGCGCGTTCGTCACGTTGTGGCCGGCCGTGGCCGAACGGTACGGGCTGCCCCTGCACGTGTACTTCGAGATCTCGGTCGTGGTCGTCGCGCTGGTGCTGATGGGCCGGTGGATGGAGGCCCGTGCCAAGCGGCAGACCGCCACGGCGATCAAGGCGCTGATCGGGCTGCAGCCCAAGACCGCGCGGGTGCTGCGCGGCGGTGACGAGGTCGAGATCCCGATCGAGAACGTCGCGGTCGGTGACCTCATCCGGGTACGCCCCGGCGAGAAGATCCCGGTCGACGGCATGGTCACCGAGGGGTCCTCGACGCTCGACGAGAGCATGCTCACCGGCGAGAGCCTGCCGGTGAGCAAGGGTGTCGGCGACGCGCTGATCGGCTCGACCCTCAACCGCACCGGGTCGGTCGTCATGCGGGCCACCGCGGTGGGCCGGGACACCACGCTCGCGCAGATCGTCCGGCTGGTGGAGGACGCGCAGGGCTCGAAGGCGCCGATGCAGCGCCTGGTCGACGCCGTCTCCGCCTGGTTCGTGCCCGCCGTCATCGTCATCGCGGCTCTCACGTTCGGGACCTGGGTCCTCTTCGGCCCAGACCAGGGGCGGATCGCGCTGGGCATCGGCACCGCCATCGCCGTCCTGATCATCGCGTGCCCCTGCGCGCTCGGCCTCGCCACGCCCACCGCGATCATGGTCGGTACCGGCAAAGCCGCCGAGCTGGGCATCCTGATCTCCGGCGGCGAGGCGCTCGAGCAGGCCCGCCGGATCACCACCGTCGTGCTCGACAAGACCGGCACCATCACCCGCGGCCGGCCCAGCGTCACCCACGTCAAGGCCGTCGCCGGCACCGACGCGGACGAGTTCCTCGCGTACGCGGCCGCCGCCGAGACCGGCTCCGAGCACCCCCTCGGCGAGGCCATCGTGGCGCAGGCCCGCGACCGTCGCCTCGTCCTGCCGGCGGTGCAGTCCTTTGAAGCCGTACCCGGCCACGGGGTGGAGGCGCGCGTCGCCGGCCGCGCCGTCGGGATCGGCAACTCCGCGCTGATGCGCCGCCACGGCGTCGACATCACCGGTATGACGGCCGCCGCCGACGCGGTGGCGGCCGAGGGGGCGACCCCGATGTACGTCGCCCTCGACGGGCGGCTCGCCGGCGTCATCGGCGTGGCCGACACCGTCAAGCCCGAGTCCCGCGACGCGGTAGACCAGCTCAAGGCCCTCGGCCTCGAGGTGTGGATGCTCACCGGCGACAACCAGGTCACCGCCGAGGTGGTGGCCCGCCAGGTCGGCATCGACCGCGTGATCGCCGAGGTGCGGCCCGAGGAGAAGGCCGCCCGCATCGCCGAACTGCAGGCGAGCGGCGCCGTCGTCGCCATGGTCGGTGACGGCATCAACGACGCCCCGGCGCTGGCGACGGCCGACCTCGGCATCGCCATCGGCACCGGAACCGACGTCGCCATCGCCGCCTCGGATATCACCCTCGTCGGCGGTGACCTGCGCGGCATCGTCTCGGCGATCGCGCTGTCCCGCCGTACCGTGCGGACGATCAAGCAGGGCCTGGTGTGGGCGTTCGCGTACAACGTGCTGCTGATCCCGGTCGCCGCCGGTGTGCTGTATCCGTTCAACGGGGTCCTGCTCGACCCGTCCCTGGCGGCCGCGGCCATGGCGATGAGCTCGGTCAGCGTCGTCACCAACGCCCTGCGCCTGCGGGGTTTCCGGCGCCCCGACACGGCTGCGATGCTGAGGCCGCGACTGACCACCCGGCTCGCCGACTACGCGTACCTGACCGGCATCGCCGTCCTCGCGGTGGCCGTCGGCGCGGGACTGACCGCGCTGAGCCGTACCGAGGCCGCGCAGCGGGGCATGAACGGGGTCCTCGCCTGGGCGCAGGGCACCGGCATGCCGATGCGCCCGTCCATGACGGTCATGATGACCACAGACAGCAAGCCTCGGCCCGCTCACGACGCCGATGTGAAGGTCGCGGTCCAGGTCCCCAGTGACGTCGCCCCCGGCAAGCCGACGACCGTCCGCATCCGGGTCACCGACGCGAAGACCGGCCGGGCGATCGAGGACATCGGCAAGAGCCACGAGGCGTGGATGCACTTCATCGCCACCCGCGACGACCTGGCCACCTTCGCGCACGTCCACCCGCAGCCCGCCGGCCGGCCGGGAGAGTTCACCGTCGGGCTGACGTTCCCGACCGAGGGCCGGTACGTCATCCACACCGAGTTCCGACAGCGCGGCGCGATGAGCGACCTCGTCGAGCGCCACGCGATCGTGGTGGGGGACCCCGGGCAGGCCATCCACGACAAGCCCGCGCTGTCGGAGCGGGAGCAGGTCGTCGACGGGGTCCGGGTCACCCTCACCGGCGACGCGAAGGTCGGCACGAGCGGCTTCACGTACCGCTTTGCCGACGCCGCGACCGGCAAGCCGGTCGACAACCTGCGGCCGTACCTCGCTGCCGCCGGGCACGTGGTGGTCATGCCGCTCGACGCCAGCGGCTTCGCCCACGAGCACGCCGAGGTCGAAGACGACCGGGGCCGCCCGGTGTTCGCCCTGCCGGGCCAGACCTTCGGGCCGGAACTCGGACTGCACGCCGACTTCCCCCGACCCGGCCTGTACCGCCTGTGGGGACAGTTCCGCACCGCCGACGGACGCGTCATCACCACCACCTTCACCGTCAAGGCCGGCGACGACGCCGAGCACTGAAATCTCCGCCACCGCTAAGGAACCAATGCCATGCAGATCGCCATCCTGCTCTTCGACCGGTTCACCGCGCTCGACGCGATCGGACCCAATGAGGTGCTCACCCGCCTGCCCGGCGCCGAAACCGTCTTCGTCGGCGAGCGCGTCGGCCCGGTGCGTACCGACCTCGGCAGCCTCGCCCTGCCCGCCCAGGCCACCCTCGACGAAGTCACCCGACCGGACATCGTCGTCGTGCCCGGCGGACCCGGCCAGCAGGCGCACATGGCCGACGGCCCGATCCACGAATGGCTGCGCGCCGTCGACACGACCACCACCTGGACCACCTCGGTGTGCACCGGCTCGCTCATCCTGGCCGCGGCCGGGCTGCTGACCGGCCGGCGCGCCGCCTCCCACTGGCTCGCCCTCGACCAACTGCCGACGCTGGGCGCGATGCCCACCGGCGATCGGGTGGTGTTCGACGGCAAGTACGTCACCGCCGCCGGGGTCTCCTCCGGCGTCGACATGGCGCTCGCCCTCACCGGGCGGATCGCCGGCGACGCGATGGCGCAGACGATCCAGCTCGGCATCGAGTACGACCCGCAGCCGCCCTACGACGCCGGCTCTCCGGACAAGGCTCCCCGCGACATCGTCGCCGCGCTCCGGGCCAACCCCGATCTGGTGCTGTCCTGACCTCACCCCCGGTACTCCAGAAAGGAACCCGAAATGCCCGTCACCACCCACCTCGTCAACGGCATGACCAGCCCCGACTGCGCCGACCACGTCCGTACCGAGCTGGAACGCTTACCGGGCGTGAGTAACGTCCGGGTCGACCCCGCCACCGGCAGGGTCACCGTCACCAGCAGCGCCCCCCTCGACGCCGGCGTGGTGCACGCCGCGGTGCAGCGGGCCGGTTTCGTCCTCGGTGAACCGGCCCGCTCCCGGAGCGACTCGTGGTGGCCGTTCGTGCGGCACTACCTGGAGATGGTGGTGTCGATGGTCATCGGGATGGTCGTGTTCGGCGCCGCCGTCAACGTGGCCCTGTCGTTGCTCGGCGTTCCGGACCTGTTCGACGGCACCGAGGTGAGCTCGCTGGTGATGGCCACCAACATGACGCTCGGGATGTCGCTGTGGATGCGCTACCGCAAGCACGGCTGGGCGAGCATCGCCGAGATGGGCGCTGCGATGTACGTGCCGTTCCTGGTGCTGTTCGTCCCGTACTGGGCGGGCCTGCTGTCCGGCCACGGGGTCATGATGTGGGGCCACGTGCTGATGCTCCCGTTGATGGCCGTCGCGATGCTGTGGCGCCGCGACGAGTACGCCGGCCACCACCACGGACACGCGCACGGGTCACACATGCGGCCGGAGTCGGCAAGAGAGACGGTCTGAGCCATGGAGTACTGGTTAGGGTAGCTGCAGGAGTCGCCGACGACGATGCTTCATGTGGCACTTGCTGTAGTGGTGGTCCTCGACGCGGTTCCGCTGGTCGGGGTGGTGATCCCGACCGATGCGGCGATACTGACGGCGATGGGCGTCGGTACGCCGTTCGCAGCGGCGGGTTCGTTCGTGTGGGTGATCGGCCAGGTCACCGCCGCATGGCCGGAGTCGACGCCGGTGGGCCCCTCGCCCCGCGGCCTGCGCCGCACGGACCTGGTCGGCCACCAACGCGTGCATCCGCGCACTGCCCTCACGCAGCTCGCGGTAACCGCCCGCTTGACGGCCGCATAGGCGAGCAACCCGAGCGCCACACGGCCGTCGACGCGCCGCGGCTCGTCGAGCGGCAGCATCCAAACGAGGAGCGACCGAAGTAGAACCTTGGGGTACGGACGCGCCGAGAATCTCCGGACGGCGGTAGTCAGAGCTTTGGCGCTGTGGGCTGATCACGTCCAGGGCGAACGCCATCACCGCGTCCTTGGTGCGGCAGTAGTCCACGGTCGGCGCCTGGGGCCCGGTGTGGATGCTCGGGACGCGGGCGCGCTTCAAGGCCTACCCGCACCTGCTCAGCGACTCCGGCCTCCGGGTCAGGTGCAGCATCAGCGCCGACCCCACCGTCCCGTGGGATGCCATCACCACGGGCGGAGCGCGTGAGCGCAGCCGCGAGAAGTTGCGTACGCTCCGGTGAACCGAGGCGAGGACAGCATCGTCCGGATCGTCGTCGCCGCGAGCCGGACCAATGCGGACATCACGCTTCGGCGACCGCTCGTCGTGCCCCTGCAGGGACAGTGGCCCGTCAGGGCGCTGCGGCTGTTCGCCGACGACTCTCGCGATCTGGTCAGCCGGGTGTGTGAGCACCTCACGACCTCGGAAGAATGCAAGCGATGACGGGCTGTGCGGCCGGATCCGGTCGGACAGCCCGTCAGGAGCCCCTCGAGCACCGCGTTACGCGTCGCGGCGCTTGAGCAGGATGCCCGCGGCGATGATCGTGGCTGCGGCGTAGGCGCAGAAGACCCCGAAACCGGTCCACGGTGCCGGGTCGCCGGGTGCCTGCTGTACGGCCATGACCGCCTGCCCGGCGTTGGACGGCAGGTACGGCACGACGTGCTTGGCCCAGCTCGAAGGTAGTACCTCAGCGAGGGTCGGCAGGATCAGCAGCAGTCCGAACAGGGTGGCGATGGCGCCCGCGGTGTTGCGGATGATGAAGCCGAGCCCGACCCCGAGCAGCCCCACAACGGTCAGGTACAGCCCAGCGCCGATGACGGCGCGGGCGACGCCGGTCGCTGCGAGGGTCGTGCCGTGCGTACCCAGGATCGCCTGTCCGCCGAGGAACGCCGTGAACGAGGCCGCGGTCATCAGGACCGCCGAGACGACGCTGAACACGCCGGCCTTGGCCCACAGCACCGGTAGCCGGGTGGGTACCGCTGACAGGGTGGCGCGGATCATGCCGGTGGAGTATTCGCCGGTGACCAGCAGGACGCCGAGCACGCCGATGGCGAGCTGGGCGAGGAACACCCCTCGCAGGCTTGCCCCGGTCGGGTCGAACTGGACCGGATGCTGCGGGTCGGGCTGAGCCACCTGACTGGCCATGAACGCCGACAGCAACAGTCCCGCTCCGACCGTCATCACGATCGCCGCGAGCAGGGTGTACACGGTCGACCGCAGTGACCGAAGCTTGATCCACTCAGAGGCCAGGACCCGGCCCTGCGTGACCCGGCGGCGCTCCGTGGCCTTGTCGTGCTCGGCCGATGGGTGCAGCGCGGTGACGGTTGCGGCGCTCATTCGGCACTCCTTTCCGCGCCGGCCAGCTCTCCAGCCGTGACGCCGTGGTACTCGACCGAGCCGCGGGTCAAATCCATGAACGCTTCCTCCAGGGACGCGTGTACCGGCGTCAGCTCATGCAGGGTCATGCCGTGCCGGGCGGCGATCTCTCCGATGGCCTCGCTGCCGAGGCCGCGTACCTCGAGAGCTCCGGCTGCAGCGTCGGCGAACGTCACGTCCGGTCCGGCGACCAGGTCGCGCAGCTGGGCCGCCTGGGGGGACCGGACACGGGTGGTCTGCCGGGAAGAGTTGTGGATGAAGTCGGCCACCGACACGTCGGCGATCAGCCGACCGCGCCCAACGATGATCAGCTGTTCGGCCGTCAGGGCCATCTCGCTCATCAGGTGCGACGACACGAAGACCGTGCGCCCCTCGGCGGCCAGCGCCTTGAGCAGGTTGCGGATCCACAGGATGCCCTCGGGGTCCAGGCCGTTGACGGGTTCGTCGAGGACCAGCGTGGTTGGATCGCCGAGCAGCGCCAGCGCAAGCCCGAGGCGCTGGCCCATACCGAGTGAGAATCCGCCGACCCGCCTGCGCGCCACCTCGCGCAGCCCTACGATATCGATCACTTCATTGACCCGGCGCCGGGAGATGCCGGTGGTGGCGGCCAGGGCGAGCAGATGGTGGTACGCCGACCGGCCGGTGTGGACCGCCTTCGCCTCCAGCAGCGTGCCGACCTCGTGCAGCGGCGCGGCGTGCTCCGTGTAACGGCGACCATTGACGGTTGCTGCGCCAGCGGTAGGAGCGTCCAGACCGAGGATCATCCGCATCGTGGTCGACTTGCCCGCCCCGTTGGGGCCGAGGAAACCGGTCACGATCCCGGGCCTGACTGTGAAACTCAAGTCGTCAACGGCAAGCTTGTCGCCGTAGCGCTTGGTCAACCCGCGCGCTTCGATCATGGTGAAATCCCCTGGTTGGTGGGTGTATCGGGGGCCCGCCGTAGCGGGCTGTCGATGACAAACTCCCAGCCGTGGCTGTCGGCCCGCTGCCCGTTCGCTGTCTGAGCTGTCCCAGGCCTTTCCGCACGCCCGTGAGATCCTGAGAGGTTCGGCCGCGACGCGCGGGCAGGCGCGCAGCGGCCAGGGCGGCGGCGAGGCTTGTGAAAGTGAGGAATGAATGAGCAACGGCGAATCTGAGCAAGATCATGTGGAGTGGCTCTTCTATCCGGAGTCGGACGACGAGCCGCAGATCCCGATGCCGTGGAGCTTCGGTCCCCTGGGTGACATCGTCTGGCTGACCTTGCCGTCCTGCCGTGCAGACCTCGTGGAAACGGCCTACACGCACCTCCGTACGTCTCTGCCGGCGCTGCAGCCTCTCGACCAGATCACCGAATTTACCCTGCTGGTCATGATCGTCCAGCCATGGACGCAGAAGGTGCTGCTCGATCCCGATTTGACCTGGGAGCGCGAACAACTGGTCAGGTTCCTACAGACGGTGATCAAGCACCTGTCGCAGTTCGAGTACGCGATCAATATGTACTACCTCGACGGGTTGCAGGATCCGCCGTACCCGGCGGCGCTGCGGGAACTGAGTCCAGAGCTATACCGGGCATTCTTTAACGGGGCTGAATGAGCCCAGGGTCGGGACGTACAAATAACGCTGGTCGACCGATCAAGGGAGAGACGCCAGATGACGACCGAGAACACCTCGGCGCATGAACCGGCCGTGGAGGGGGACTGTCTGATGAAGGGTGTAACTGGCCTGATCGGTGCCGTTGCATTATCTGATCGGGAGAGGCGGTACGCCCGGGTCGGGTCGGCGTCGGATGACCCGGGCGAGGTCGTTGAACGCCGATGCGATTCGGAGCTTGGGCTGAGTGTC
Source organism: Micromonospora sp. NPDC049679 (assembly GCF_040659735.1). Classification (NCBI taxonomy): domain Bacteria; kingdom Bacillati; phylum Actinomycetota; class Actinomycetes; order Micromonosporales; family Micromonosporaceae; genus Micromonospora; species Micromonospora sp. NPDC049679. The sequence continues at coordinate 81,166 of NZ_JBFANZ010000003.1, read as the reverse complement.
GAGCCCGAGTTCGTAGTGTCCGCGGCGGAGGTTCTGGATGAATGCGTATCCGGTGATGATCACTTGTGCGGTCTGGTCGGTCCGGAGCCCGCGCATCGGTCGTAACCGGTGCTTGAGCTGACTGTGGTCGGCCTCGATCGGATTGTTGGCGTGCTGCTCGACGTGGTGCTATGCCGAGGGGATCAGGTCGTCGCGCACGCCGGGGCGGCGTCGGTGCCGACGTCGCTGGGCGTCACCTTCAGCGCCCGCAGCGCCCGCTGGAAGAAACCGGCGGGCCGCCGCGGCATCACGGCGGACCGAGACGAGCACGTCAATGACCTGCCCGTGCTCGAATCGAGGCGAACCCGCTTAATTCAGAAGATCCCTTTCCCATACCGGCTCACCGGCCTGGCTGCGGGTGCGGGTCGTTGAGCACATCAGCCGCCGGTGGCGTACATGACGGACGGCACGAGGCTGTGTCCAAAAACACATTGACGTCTGTGTACGCAGGTCGCGCTGATTCGATCTCTCTCGGTAGCTCCTCGCGCACTTACGGTCCATGGAACGGCATAGATGCAGAACGATTCCTTCGGTAGCCTCACCTCTCGATGGCAGCCGTCGCCGAGCGGCATGAAGACGGCTTTGAGAGCACCGGAAACGGTTGCTGAACAGGGGGAGTCAGCCGGATGGATTCGTCAAGCAAAATCCGTTGTCTGAGAAGCCTGAGACGCCTGGGGGCCGCCGCACTGGCTGCGGCCGTCGCAACAATCGCCTTACTCACCGCTCCCGCGGGCGCTCCCGCCGGGGCGAACCCCTCGCCGGCTCGGATCAGCGGCTCCGATCTGAGCACCAGCAGTGCGCCTGCCCCGGTGCGGCTGCCGGGCGATAAAGCGGTGCGCAACTACACGCCCACACAGTTGAAGTCGTTCGAGCGCACCGGCGGAGACCCCGAGGTGCTGGCGTACTGGACGCCGGAACGGATGAAGGCAGCCAAGCCGCTGGATGCCCCCGGAGATGCGGAATGGGTCGAGAACAAGGCCCGCGCCGTGGCCAGCAAGACGGCCGCCGTCGCGGCGAAGCCGGTGGCCGCCCAGATCTCGCAGAGCGTGACCAACGCCCCGCCGCCGGTGACGAACTTCTCGATCACCAATGGCAAGTTGTTCATCGGTGGCTACGAAAGTGGCTCGTGGTGCTCGGCGTCAGCGATCAACACCTCGTCCAAGCGGGTGCTGATCACCGCCGGTCACTGTGTCCATGACGGACAGGGCGGCACCTGGCTGCAGAACCTCGTCTTCGTGCCGGGATACAACGCCTTCAACACCGACCACGACCCGGTCGGCCGCTTCCAGGCGTACTGGCTGCGGACCTTCAACGAGTGGATCAACAACAGCAACCTCAACCGGGACGTCGGCTTCGTGACCACCTACTCCGGCGGCGACTGGAACACGACAGTCGTCAACACCATCGGCGGGCACGGCCTGGTCTACAACGGTGGCACCGAGTTCGACACGTCGATCTTCGGATATCCGAGCAACCGTGACGGCGGCAACGTCATGTGGGCTTGCTGGGGCACTGCCACCGACAACAGCATCTTGGACAACAAATCCAAAATCACCTGCAACTTCGGAGGTGGCTCCTCGGGCGGACCGTGGACCTGGAACTACGACAACGCCAGCGGACTCGGCTCGGTCCGCTCGGTCATGTCCACGGTGAACAGCGAAGGCGTCAACAAGGGGCCATACTTCGACCAGGCTGTCGTCGACGCGATGAACGCCGCCAACGCTGACTGGTAAGTTGAACCGATGCGGCCACCACTTCCACTGGCTGCCTGGCTGCTGGCTGTGGTGGCCGCACTGAGCGCCTGCGGCTCCGCAGCCGAGCCCGGCAGCGACACGTCAGGCGTCCGAGCGCCGACCGGACCGACACGGCCGGAAGCGTTGCCGACCCGGAGCGACCTAATCGACGCGCAGGTTGTTCAGTGGCGCGATTGGCGCAGTGTCGACGATCGAACCCTCGAGGTCACCGTGACGGCCGGACCCGCCGACTGTTACGGCGCCGTGCCGGAAGTGACAGAGAGTGAAACGGCGGTGCGCCTCCGGATCCGCGTCGGACTGCTACCCGAGGCGGCCGGCAAGGAGTGCCCAGCAATCGCCAAGGAGTCGGTGGTCCCGGTGCGACTCACCTCCGCCCTGGGCAACCGCAAGGTCGAACCTCTGAGCTGACGCCAGCTCGGCAGGCGGCCAGCCGTCGCCTGCCGAGCTGTACCACACGTCACGCAGCTCGATCGGCTCGATGTGCTCAGTCCCGTGCAGGGGGAGATCGTCGAGCCGATGCTGCCGTTGCCCAAGTGGATGGGCCGGCCGTTCAAGCAAGACCGCCGGGACATCGTGAACGCGATCTTGTATGTGGTCCGATCCAGCTGTGCCTGGCGGTACCTGCCGGCCGACTTCCCGCTGTGGCAGACCGTCTACGGGCACTTCAAGCAGTTCAACGAGCGCGGCACCACCGAGCGGATCCTTGATGAGCTGCGGGAGCAGGGCACGGTCACCGGCACCCCCTGACAAGGACCGGGTGCCGCCTCATCGCACCCGGCAGGTTACCGAACCATTACACACCGCTCAGGCCCAGAGCGCGCCGTTGTTGAGCCGCTCGTGCCACCGGTCGAGCCTTAGGTTCTGCTCCTCGCTGGTGATCTCGACGTAGCCGTCGTGGTCGCCGATCCACCAGGCGCCGTCGTGGTGGACGAACATGTGGTGTCGGTCTCGCGGGGAGAGGCGGCTGGCCCGCTGTTGCTCTTCGTGATGGCGCATCTCGTCGTGGCTCATGGTCCGCGGCGGGCGGGGTGGGATGCCCGCAGCATCGCCGCACGCGGTGTCCGGGCTGGGCATCCGTCAACCTGCCGAACGCGGCGTGACGTCGTGCTCATCACCACGAGCCGTCACGATCCGCAAGCTCGGCCCTTCAGGGCCGAGAAGCACTGACGGCTCCTTCCACCGCTCGGCTGCGGTGCTCAGCCGGCGGCGATCGGAACTTTATCCGCCCGCGGCGACGACGGGACGCCAGCGGGTGTGGGCTGCCGGGCATGACGCTCCAGCCAGATTGCCGACAGCCCTAACTGGTGCTGAGCGCGACGGCCACGTCGTCGCCGCCGCAGGTGACCGCCCCCATGATCCGGTCGACGGGGAAGGTGTCACCGTGGTGAGACATCAGGCGACGTCCTCGTGCAATGATCCGCGTGTGCTGACCCGCCGCGATCTCAACCGTGCCCTGCTCGTGCGGCAGCTGCTGCTGGAGCGCTCGCCGCTGGGCCCGCTGGAGGCGATCGAGCATCTCACGGGCCTGCCCGCCCAGGCGCCGAACCCGCCCTACCTCGGGCTGTGGACGCGACTGCGGCGGTTCCAGATCGAGGACCTGTCGGCACTGCTCACCTCCCGTGCGGTTGTCCGCACCGCGCTGATGCGGGCCACGCCGCATCTGGTCAGCGCCCGCGACGCCACGGACCTCCGGCCACTTCTGCAGGCCGTGCAGGACCGCCACCTGGGCCCGTCGGGGCGCGAGCGGCTGCGCGGAGCCGATCCCGGCCGGGTCGCCGCCGCGGGACGGGCCCTCGTCGAGGAGCGGCCGCGCACCATCAAGGAGCTCGGCGCGGAGCTCAGCGCATGCTGGCCCGACGCCGAGCCCGCTGCGCTCGGCGCGGCGGTGCGCGCGGGCGTGCCGCTGGTGCAGGTGCCGCCGCACGGGCTGTGGGGCGCAGTCGGGCAGCCCGCGTACACCAGCGCCGAGCACTGGCTGGGCGCTGGTGTACGCGGCGGCCCGGGGACGACGCTGGACGACCTGGTGCTGCGGTATCTGGCGGCGTTCGGCCCCGCGACGGTGCAGGACGTTCAGGCCTGGTCGGGGCTCAGCGGGCTGCGCGAGGTGACCGACCGGCTCGGCGACCGGCTGGTCGCCTACCGCGACGAGGACGGCGCCGAGCTGCTCGACCTGCCCGACGCCCCGCTGCCGCACCCGGACACCCCGGCGCCGGTGCGCTACGTCGCTGACTTCGACGCGATCGTGGTCTCCCACGACGACGCCAGACGGATCATGGACGACCGGGACCGCCGCGACGTGTTCGGCGTGCCCGGCGTCATCCCCGGGACGGTGTTGGTCGACGGGTTCGTCCGGGCCATCTGGAAGATCATCCGGCGGAAGGGCGCGGCTACGCTGGTCGTGCGGCCGCTGTTCCAGATCCCCACCCGCGACGTACACGACCTGACCGAGGAGGGCGAGCGGCTGCTCGCGTTCGCCGCGCCCGACGCCGTACACCGCGACGTGCGGTTCAATTCCCGCCGGTGAGCCGTGCTCGGGGCAGGCGCAGGAGCGGCAGCGGCCGGTGAGTCCTGACGATCCAGGCCTCGTACCCGTTGAGCGCCAGCAGGATGACGACCAGCAGCGCGGCCGTGACCAGCGCCGGGACCACGACGGCGATCGCCGCGACCGCGCAGCAGGCGGGTCGCGATGGTTAGGCGCACGTCGTTCTCTCGGTGACGGTAGGTCCCGATGGTGGTAACCGTCTACTCCGATCCTCGTTCGACCAAGGCAGAACCCACCGGCGTCGAGTACTACCGCACGGACGATTTCAAGGACAAGGTTCCGCGGGGTCACCAGCTTCGGAAGAACACTGAGGACGCCTTCGACGCGGTTGACGACTCTGAGCGGGACACCGAACGCCACATCACGAAGGCGCAGGACACCGGTGTCCGGGAGGACCCGGTGGCGAGCTGGGGCATCGCCGGTGGTATTGGTCTCGCCGTGGCCTTCGGCGGCTGGGCGCTCCTCGGTGGTGGAGCAGCCGGTGCGGTGGTTCAGACCCAGACCCAGGCGGACTTCGCACTCGCCCGCTGACAGGCGGCGGGATAGACGGGAGTGGGCATGACTGGTAGGCGACGTGAGGATTGCACGGTGATGGTGACGGTGCCGGTGAGTCCGGACCGCGAGCGTGCGGTCCGGGCGATGCGGCGCTGGTTCGAGCTGTGCCCGCCACGGCTGCACGGCGCGTTCGGCGCCGCCGTGCGCGCGATGCCGAAGGCCGACCTCGATCCGCCCGTGTCCCCGCCCGGCACGGTGCACAATATGCTGGGTACCGCCGTGTTCGATGACTTTCACCGTGAGCCTAGCGAGTGGACGGAGACCTACTCGCCGGAGTCGTGGGACGAACTGCTGCGTCGCCTCGGTGATCTTCCGGACACGGCATCCTTCGAGGCGCAGACCAGGGACGAGCAGGGACGGTTGAACCAACCGAGTTTCCTCGTGAGTGCGGTCAGCGACGAGGGCTACGTTGATCTCGTCAGCACCATCGACGACGCGGTGGCCAATGATCCCGGCGGTGAGCGGGCGCTCCTCGCGACTGTCAGGGAGGTGGCGGACCTGGCCGCCCCGGTGGCGGTCGCCGTCGCCGTACGAGGTTTGCTGACGGATACGCCGCTGGAGGCGGCGCTCAGCCGTTCCTCGGCTGACTACCGCAAGCGGCCCGGCGAGGTGCTGCGCAACTACGGTTGGCTGACCGTGCTCAGCGACGAGATGGCCGAGCGCGTCGGCGGTGCGGATCGCCTCCGCGCGTCCGGCGCGTTCGTCGAGGTGGAGCCGCTCGCCGCGGGTGGCTGGTGGCTACTGGCGACGAAGACCTGGGACGAGTACGGCCCGGAGCAGGCGAACCGCCTCTTCGAGCTCCTCGCGCCGGTGCTGCCGGCGGGTCGGCCGGAGATGACGCAGTGGCGGTTTCCGGCGGTCGGGGAGCCGCCGGTCCAGGTCACCCTCCCGAACGTGGTGGCCGAACGTGACCCACGGGAGATCACCGGCTGAGGCCATGTTTTCTGGCAACTTTTCCTAGCACGTCCAGGGCTTCGTGACACGTCCGTGGGCCGTACATCGAGCCGGCCGCACCACATATGTGCCGCCTCGGATCTGCGGGCGCAGCCGGGTCGTTGTAGGTGGTGCGCGGGAGGCGGTGGTGGACGATGCAGCGGCAGTCGCGAACCCTGCGCCGCAGCGGTGTGTGCATCACGGGTACCTCCCGAGGATAAATGCACGTTCGCCTCGGTCGCTGCCGGCGGTGTCCAGCTCCAAGGCGTACGGGATGGCAAGAGTGGGGTTGGACCCTCAACGATTCGGTGGCGGCGTGGTGAAGGTGCCGCACAGTCCGAGGAGCACTTGGTCCTGGATCTGGCGGGTTACCTCGGCGGCGAGCAGATAAGGCAGCAGCACGCGCTTGCGCCAGGCGGCCAGTCTCGGCCTTCCACCGCTCAACGGCGACGGCGGGCAGGCCCCACCGACTGTCGAAGGTCGCTGGGAATGTAGATGTGGCCTAACGTTGGCGGGCCGTTGCCAGCATGACGTTCAGGTCGGCGTCTGTCCGCACCAACTGTGTGCCGCGGGGGTAGCCGGTTCGTATGGGTTGGGGCAGCGGCCCTTAGACCGCTGCCCCCTACGCGTTGGGTGCGGTTAGACCTTCAGCAGGTTGAAGGTGGTGTCACTTTCAGCTCGCCGGCGTTGCCGGTGATCACTCGGTTGGCGCGGGCGGCGGCGGTTTTGGCGGGCTGGTAGTGGTCGAGGTACTCGGTGATGGCCTGGTAGCCGGCCCACCGGCTACCGGTGATGGCCTTCTGGGTGTCGGCCTTGCGGATCAAATACTTGAGGGTGCCAAGCCGCTGCTTGGCGTTCTTCTGGGTCTGCTCGGAGGCGTTGTCCTTGACCGGCCACACCTGCCCGACGATGTTCTCGAACTCGCGCATGGTCATCTCGGTCTGGAGCATCCGCTCGGCAGCCTTCTCGAAGGTCTCCAGATACGTCCACATTAGGCCCAGCGCTTCGCGGGATTGGCTGATCTGGGAGTTGACGTTGGAGGTGTGCCGGAACGTGTAGTGCCCGACGGAGTGGGCGAAGGCGGCGCGCTGGGTGTTGGCGCACACCACTCGGATCGGGCTGGCATCGACTCGCAGGGCGGCGGTGCCGTCGTGGGAGTCGTGGCGATGAGGTAGAGGTCTAGGCGGTCCACTCCGGCGATTTCCATCGCCGTGGGTAGCTTCATCGTGACGAACACGCTCTTGCCGCGGCGGAGGCTGCCGGCGGTCTCGAAGTGGGCGCCGCCGACCTGGTCGACGAGGCGGTCGAGCATCTCGGCGCACTGCTCGTTCTGGACCACGGTGTAGTCGGTGCCGACGATGCCCAGGTACTCGGTTTCGCCGGTGACGGGGTTGCGGCGTACGGTCATCCGTTTGTCGTCGGCGGGGATCTGCACCTCGGCGCCGTTGACGGTGTCGATGCCGACGGTGGTGATTGTCAGCCGATCGGGATGGCACCGAAGACGCACAGGCCACGTTGGGGATCGTGTCGATCATCGTCCAAACTGAACCCCACGGTGCAGCATCGGCTGCGGTGGTTATCGGGATGCCAGTTGTAGTTCTTCCCGGACGACGATCATGGATTCATGGTCGCAATCGCCCCGGAGTTGTACTCGATGTACATGATCGAGGCCGAGTCCTTGACCTGCGCAGACGAGGTCGACCGGCAGGGCCTCCGCAAAGTCGTGGCGTGTGTCCGGCTTGGGTTGGTTGGTGTAGACGCTCGCCTAAGAGAAAAGCGGGGGTGGCCTGCGTCATCTCCTTCTCAGCGGCCTACCCCGTCGTAGGCGACGCTGTCGGGTCGTCGGATCAGCGTTGGGGGAATGAGCGGACGGGTGCGGGTACGGCGATACCCACCTTGTCGCCCGGGTGAGGTACGCGATCGCCGGGGACGCGCGCCACCAGACGGGTGGTCTGGCCGACCAGTTCCAGGCGGACCATAGCGTCGGCGCCTTGGTAGGTCACCGACGAGACCGAGGCGGTGGTGTCGGACGGCTCGCCAAGGACGAGTTGCTCGGGTCGGACCATCACGAGTACGTCGCCGGTGGCCGGTTCGGCCAGGTCGAGCCGGCCCAGACAGCAGGAGACGGTCCGGCCGACGGCCTGCCCGCTGAGGAGCATCGCGTCGCCGAGGAACCGGCCGACCTCGGGCGTGGCCGGTGCGCCGTACACGCCGGCCGGGCTGTCGATCTGGGCGAACCGACCGTCGAACATGACGGCCACCTGGTCGGCGAACGACAGCGCCTCGGCCTGGTCGTGTGTCACGAGCACGGTGGTTGCGCCCCGCGCGGCGAGAGCGGCGCGGGTGGCCTCGCGGGTCGCGGCGCGCAGCGCGGTGTCGAGCGACGAGAACGGCTCGTCGAGCAGGACCACGGATGGTTCGCGGGCCAGGGCCCGGGCGAGTGCAACCCGCTGCTGCTGCCCGCCGGACAGCTCGTCCGGTCGGCGGCGGGCCAGGCTCGGGGACAGGCCGACGAGCTCGAGCAACGGCTCGACCTGGGCCGCCCGGCGCCGTTCGGCCCGCGGCAGCCCGAAGGTGATGTTGCCGGCGACGTCGAGGTGCGGGAACAGTGCGCCGTCCTGTCGGACGTAGCCGATGCCGCGCCGCTCGGGAGCCACCAACGTTGGTCCGTCGGTGAGCACCTGGCCGCGTACTTCGATTCGCCCGTGGTCGGGCCGGATGAACCCGGCGATCGCCCGCAGCAGCGTGGTCTTGCCGCTGCCGGAGGGACCGAGTACCGCGGTAATGCCGCCCGCGCGCACCTGCAGATCGACTTGATCCAGTACCGGCGGGCCGCCATAGCCGACGGTGAGCCCGGTGACGGAGATGCCCGCGGCGCTCATCGCTGGTCCAGGATCTGCCGGCGCAGCAGGATGGTGAGCGGGGCGGACAGGGCGATCATCGCCGCAGCGTACGGGGCGCTCGCCACGTAATCCAACTCGTCGCTGGCCGACCAGAACGCGGTGGCCAGCGTCTCGGTGCCGGTCGGGGCGAGGAGCAGGGTCGCGGTGAGTTCGGTCGACGTCGCGAGGAAGACCAGGACGAATCCGGTCAGCGCTGATGGCAGGACCAGCGGAAGGACCACCCGGATGAGGGTGCCGAGACCGGACAGCCCCAGCGAACGCGATGCCTCGAGGAGTTCGGGCGGAGCCGCGGCCAGGCCGGACCGCCAGGCGACCATGGCGCGGGGCATGAAGAGCACCGTGTAGGCCAGCACCGCGAGTGCGGCGGTCTGGTAGACCGGACGGGCCCACTGCACCGCCAGCGTCACCAGCGCCAGCCCGATCACCACCCCGGGAAGCGCGCTCGCAACGTAGGTCACCCGCTCCAGCGCGGTCGCCAGGCGAGACGGGTACCGATACAGCAGCCACGCAGCGGGCAGCGCGGCGACCGACGCCGCCAGGCCCGCCAGCACCGCAAGGCCGACGGTCGAACCCGCCGCCGCGAGCAGCGGGCCAACGACCACCGCGCCGGACGTCATCGCCAGCACCAGCCACCGCAGCACCAGCACCAGCGGAACCACGAGCGCCACGCCGACCAGCGCGACGAGTGCAGCGGACGCCGGGATCGTCCACGCGCCCAGACGGTACGCGACCGGACGCTGCCGGGCGCCGGCGCCCATCCGGGCGATCCGGGCGCGGCCGCGCAGCGGCACCTCGAGGGCCAGCAGACCAACGCAGAGCACCACCAGTACCGCGGCCAACAGACTGCCAGCGGCGTTGCTGAACCCGACCGCGAACTGTTGCAGGATCGCCGTGGTGAAGGTGGGAAACCGCATCATCTGCAGGACGCCGAACTCGGCCAGCAGGTGCAGGGCCACCAGCAACGCGCCACCGGTGATGGCTGGACGCAACTGCGGCATCGCCACCCGCAGTACCGCTCCCAGACCGGATGAGCCGAGCGACCGTGCGGCGTCCAGGTGCCCCTGGTCGAGCGCCCGCAGCAAAGCCGCGGCCGGCAGGAAGACGAACGGATAGTAGGCCAGGGCGGTGATGAACACCGCGCCACCCAGCCCCTGCACCGCGGGCAGCACCGACGTCCAGGCGTAGCTGCTGACGAACGCTGGGATGGCGAGCGGTGCCAGGAGCAGCGTGCGCCACGCGCCGGCGCCCGGCAGCGTCGTTCGCTCCACCAGCCAGGCCGCACCACATCCCAGCAGCAGGGTGATCGGAACGGTCAGCAGGACCAAGAGCATCGTGTTGCCGAGCAGTTCGGCCGTCCTCGGCCGCAGCAGCAGCCTCGATGCCTCGTCGCCACTGGCAGAAGCCTGACCGACTACGACCAGGACCGGCAGGACCATCACGGCCGCGACCAGGACCGCGGCCGCCACGACAATCCACGGCATCCGGGTGGACCGACGGGCGCGTGCGACTGGCCGGGGTGTTACCGGTTCGTCGTACGCGGCGGCGGGCGACTCGCGAAGGTCAGATGATGCCGGCATCGGTCATCAGCTCATTCACCCTGTCGGAGTTCAGCGTGAAGGGGTCGACCGGCGGCGCCTGCAGGCTGTTCAACGGCGGCAGCGTGGGCGCCGAGGCGACACCGCTCCCCACGGCGTACTCCATCGACTGGGAGTCGACCAGCACTTGCTGCCCGGCCTTGCTGGTGATGAAGGTCAGGAACTTGTGGGCCTCGGTCGGCTTCTTCGTCCGGGCCAGCACAGCACCTCCGGACAGCGACACGAACGCGCCGGGGTCCTGGTTGCGGAAGTAGTGCAGAGCCGTGTTGGCGCTGCCTTCCTTGGGGCCGGCCTGGTCTCGGTACCAGTAGTAGTGGTAGATCACGCCGCACTCGATCTCACCGGCGTTGACCGACTTCATCGTGGCGATGTTGTTCTGCAGCACCCGGGCGTTGGACTTTAGACCGTCCAGCCAGTCAGTGGTCTTCTGCTCGCCCTGCCCGGCGAGCATGCCCGCGACGATGGCCTGGAAGTCCGCACCACCGGGGGCACACCCCCAGCGGTCCTTCCACTGCGGCCCGGCGAGATCCATCAGCGACTTCGGCAGGTCGGCCTTGTCGAGTTTGGCGGTGTTGTAGACCAGCACCGTGGACCGGGCGGCGATCGAGGTCCACGCCTTCGACGACGGAGTCAGATTGGCCGGCACCTGCCGCCGGGTCGCCTCGTCCAACGGGGCGAGCAACTTGTTCCGCTCGACCAGCGTCATCGCCGGACTGTTCTCGGTGAGGAACACGTCGGCGGGCGACGCGGAGCCCTCAGCCACGATCTGATGACCCATCGAGGCGTCGGAGCCCTTGCGGATCTGCACCTTGATGCCGGTCGCCGCGGTGAACGCCTCGGCCCACGCTTTGGTGAGGTTCTCGTGCTGCGCGGAGTAGACCTGCAGCGAACCGGGGTCGGCGACGTACCCGTCCTCGGATTTCGACCCGCACCCCACCAGGCCCACTGCCCCGAGGGCCCCCAGGCCGGTCAGGAACGTGCGTCGACGCATGTGATGTCCTCTTTCACGAGTTGCTTCGCCGCCACGCGACGACTGATGACTGCGACCGCCGGCAGAGGCGACAGCCGACGGCGCAGGACGTAGTTGCCGACCGCACAGAACCCCAAGCCGCCGACAATCGCGGCCGCGAACTTGATGATCGGAGAGCCGAAGAACGCGAACACCTGGAACTGCACGAGGTAGATGTGCAGCGAGGCGGCCGCCAGTGCGCCAAGCGGACGGACGAGCAGCCGCGGTACCGGTAGCGCGGGAACGAGCGCCAGCAAAGTGAGCCCGACCATGATCGCCAGGTTCCGGGCGGCGTCTCCAGGGAAGAAACCAACGGCGGCGCCTACCGCGACCGCTGTCGTGACCAGCCGGCGCCTGCGGCTGTCGGCCGCCGCCATCGCGACTCCCGCCACGAACAGCCACGCCACCGTGCCCGGCAGACCACGCAGCGGACCGTCGTACAACGCCAGCACCAGATAGCGAGGCACCAGCAGCACCCCCAAGGCGACCATCGCGGTACGCCAGGCGTCGGCGGCGTATGCGGCCCGCAGCCACGGAACAGCCAGCACTGCGACTGTGCCGACCATGATCACCAGATAGGCCTCGACGAACCAGAAGTTGTTGCCGACCTGGGGTCGGGCGAGCCAATGCACCAGCGCAACGTTCGACCAGTGGACCGTTCCGAACCCGCACAGCATCACCGCCGCGACGGTCACCGCCGGGACGACGACCCCGACCGCGACCCGGGCGGTCCGCCGGACGCGCTCCGCTGTCGTCGGCGAGGCGAGTACATACCTGGCGAACAGGAAGCCGGCGACCGCGAGCAGGATGTGCGCTCCGCCGGCCAGCCGGAACAACCCGACATGACTGCCACAGATCGTCACCACGGCCACGCCCCGCAGGACGACGGTCGTCTCGACCCGCCGCACCAGCGGACGCCGCCACCGGGAACTTGGCAGCCGGTCGGCGAGCGCGACCAGGTCGCGCACCGGGCGGTGGTGCCAGTCGGACGGCAGATCACCGAGCAACCGCGTCAGGCCGACGGACGCCACGACGTGGCTGAAGGAGTCGCCGCCGAGCTCGACGAACGACCGATCGGGGTCGATGCCACCGCGGCCGATAAGCGGCTCCAGTACGGCGATCACCGCGGCGGCGGTCTCTGCCTTCTGGCCGGAGGTCTCCGTGACGTGCAGGGCGGCGCTGCCCCGGCGGTCGAGCTTGCCGTTGGGCAGCAGCGGGAGGTCATCGACCGCGCGGACCGAGATCACCGACCGGCTGAGACCGGAGACCTGCGCGGCCTGGCCGCGAACCTGGTCGGGAGATTGCTCGCAGCGCCGGTAGGTGACCTGAAGCTGGTCGTCGCGGCCGGTGACGCACGACTGCAGTCCCTGGCCGCGCAGGGAGCGCTCGACCTGGCCGAGGTCGATCCGGATTCCCATGATCTTCACGAAATCGGACCGCCGTCCGACAATCCGGACCAGTCCGTCCGCGTCGATCCGCGCCAGGTCGCCGGTCCGAAGCTCCGTGTGCATCCGACCCAAGGCCAGGTCATCAGCCTGCTCGGCGTACCCGAGCATGACGCCTGGACCCGTGAACACAAGCTCGCCAACGGGGCCACCGGATGCACCCACCGCTTCGTCGATGCCGGCCGGATCGAGCCGGAACGCCGACCCGGCGATCGGCCATCCCACCGCATCGGGGTATCGCTCCGACAGTTCGGGTGGCAGCACGGCCATCCGCGCGGTGGCCTCAGTCTGGCCGTACATCACCGCCAATTCCCAGCCGGCCGCGCGGCCCCGAGCCGCGAGCTCTCGCACCCGCGCGGGCGGCAACGCGCCGCCAGCCTGGGCGAGCAACCGGAGCGAAGGCACATGATCCAGCACACCTTGGACGTCCAGCAGATCCACCACGTGCGGAGTGGCGGCAACCACGGTCACCCGGTCGCGGCGCAGATCATCGGCGAAGCCGGGGTCGGTCACCGCCCCGGGCCGCAGCACCGTGGTGGCACCGGCCCGGAGTTGAGCATGCAGCACCGACAGCCCGAAGCAGTAATGCAGCGGCAGCGAGGTGACCGCACGGTCGGCCGGCGTGATCGAAAGCGCGGCCGCGATCGCCTCCGCGTTGCTGAGCACGTTGCTGTGGCTGAGCCGAACCAGCTTGGGTGAGCCGGTGCTGCCCGACGTACTGAGCAGCAGCGCCAGATCCGGATGCAGGAGATGCCGCGGTTCATCGGTGTCACCGTTCGGCGTCGCGGTCGCGAAGGTGCCATCCGGCTCTAGCCACAGGTCGGGCTCGTAGACCGCGGTGATCGACCGATGCTCCGGCGGGGTGACCAGTGCCACGTGCCCGGCCGACAGCACCGCCAGGTAGCCGAGCACCACGTCGCGATGCGGGGCCAGCGGCACGTGCACGAGCCGCCGACCAGTCTGCGCTGACGGCAGGCTGGCCGCGAGCGCGGCCACCCGATCGGCCAGCTCCCCGTAGCTGAGCTGGCCAGTCGAGTCGATCAGGGCAGGCTGATGCGCGTCGGCCGTGTCAGACACCGGCACGGCGCGCACCCGCGGGGGATGCAGCAGGAACACGGTTGGTGAGGCTAACCTAAGCAACCGTGGCTGTCCAACCGTCAACAACGAGCAAGATCACGGTGTTTACTGTCGGCCTGACGATGGCGCACGTCGGGTTGCTCGACGTGCTCGACCAACGCGAGCGGCAGCGCGTCCATCGCACCGTAGCTGAGGCGGATCGCGCCCGGTTCCTGCTCGGAGCGGCACTGCTGCGCAGCGTCGCCGGCTCAATGCTCGACCTCCCAGCCGAGGCGGTGACGGTGGACCGCACTTGCTCTCACTGCGGCCGCTGGCACGGCCGGCCGACGCTGCCCGGCACCGCATTGGACATGTCTGTGTCGCACAGCGGCACGGTGGTAGCCGTTGCCGCCTTGCCCGGCGGCGGACGGGTCGGGATCGACGTCGAGCGGACCGGTGATCGGCTGGTACCGGAGGTCGTCGCCTGGACAATCGCAGAAGCCCAGTTCAAGGCCGGCGGCGGATCGGGCCTGACACTCCACCGGCTGCCGCCCCCTGCGCCCCGGCACGTGCTGACCGTGGCCACCGACCGGGCCGCAGCCACGGTCGAGGTGGTCGACGCGACAACCCTGCTGCCGCCATCTACATCATGACAATCCGGCCACGGACGGCGGCAAAAGTGACCGATCGGGGCGCCCGGTCTCCTCCGACGACGTCTCAACGGGCGCTGGAGGACAGCGTCGGCGCGCGGCGGCAGCACGGATCGGGACAAGTCCGCGGCATCGTTCGGCCATGGCCCAAGGACCGCAGCCAGGAAGGGAGGCAGCATGTCCGCCACCATCTCTGCCTGTCCATGTCCCTCGACGGTTTCGTCGCCGGCCCAGACGTACGACCCGACAACGGGCTCGGTGACGGCGGGCACCGCCTGCACGAGTGGGCCTTGGCTCTCGGTCACTGTCTGTCCTTTCCCGCCAAGCATCAACGTTCGGCGTGTCAGGCGAGGCCAGTTACACCCTTGATCGGCCAGTCCCAACCCGCCCCAATGTCTGGCCGAGGATTGAAAGGCGCCGTTGCGTTGTGGATCCGGCGGACGTGTTGAACCCGCGTCGGGTCGGCGGTCAGATCGCTTGGGCGAGTTCGGTGAACGCGGTGGCGATCCGCAGGGCCGGTGGTGCGTCGAGTCCGAGTTCGTAGTGGCCGCGGCGAAGGTTCTGGATGAAGGCATGCCCGGTGATGATCACTTGTGCTGTGTGGTCCGTTCGTAGCCCGCGCATCGGTCTCAGCCGGTGTTTGAGCTGGTTGTGATCAGCCTCGATCGGATTATTGGCGTACTGCTCGACGTGGTGCCAGGCCGACGGGATCAACTCGTCCAGGGCGCCGGGGTAGACGGCGGCGGCGTCGGTGACCACCTCGCTGGGCGTCACCTTCACCGTGCCCAGCGCCCGGCGGAAGAACCGCCGGACCGCGTCAGCGTCCCGGCGCGCCGACACCAGCACGTCGATGACCTGCCCGTACTGGTCGATCGTCCGGTACACGTACCGCCACACGCCGTTGACTTTGATGTAGGCCTCGTCGACGTGCCACCTATCGCCTGGCGAGTGGCGGCAGAATCCGGCGGCGTCGGCCAGCAGCCGGGGTGAACCGCTGCACCCACCGGTAGACGGTGACGTGATCGACCTCCACACCGCGCTCGACCAGCAGTTCGTCAACGTCGCGATAGGACAGATTGAACCGCAGATACCAGCACACCGCGACAACGATCACCTCTGGCGGGAACCGGAAACCCAGCGAACGCCGACGTCGGATGCACCCACGGACGAGCAAGGATCGACAGCTTCACCGGTCAAGCCTGCCTCGATCATGCCAACGCCCAACGCAACGGAGCCAAATGGCATCACAAGATCCTATCCGAGTGCGGCCCGCGTCACTTGTCGTGCAACGCGGCGTCTAGGGCGTCCACCGCTGCGGAGAACTGCTGGTTCGCGGCGGCCCGGGGGTGTTGTTCGGAGCCTTGCAGGTAGAAGTCGGCGAAGTTGTCCCGCGGCGCCGCGTACAGCAAGTCGAACATCTCGGTGGCGTCAGCCAGCACCTGCTCCGCCGGCCGGCCGGCGGTGTGCAGGGTGTCGCGAATGTCTGGAGGCGGGGCCATGGGGGTCATCCGCGAACTGTTCGAATGCCTGTGGCGGCGGCCCTCGGCACTCGACGATGCGGTCATCTGGGCGTGAGTTGCAGTTTGCCCCGGATGGTGATCATGGATTCGTGGTGAACGTCGCCCCTCGGACACAACCATTGCCCCACGGTGCGCGCTGAGATCGACTTCAGTGCGCACCGTTTGCGTTTCGGCATGGTAGGTGAGCCGGAGGCCGAGTTGTCGGTAGACCTCGGCTTTGTCGGTGGGGTCGGCGTCGCGGAGCGCCGTGATGATGTCGCCGAGTGCTTGCACCAGTTCGGTGATCTCTGTTCGGCTCATTCGGCGCGGGCTGTTGCCTGTGTTCACGTGGAGCTCGGCTTCGGCGCGGGCGCGTTCGGTCTGAGTCTGAGCGATCCAGCCGGTGATCACCGCGGGGTCCGCGCCGGCGTCGAGAGCTGCTCGGTAGCGCTCGAGTTTGGCGTCGCATTCGGTGATGGTCGCTCGGGCTACGGAGCCGGGGGGAGATGAATGCTCGGTTGGCTGGGCGTCGGCCATAGCGGTGATTGTCTGTTCGATCCGGTGTGGTGCGAAGGCGGAGGCTAGCCAGGTGTCGAGCGGGTCGGTGAGGGCGTCTTCGCGCAGGTAGACGTTGCGGGGGTGTTCGACCTGGTTGGCGAGGGCGTATTCCTGGGGGAACCGGCAGCGGTAGTAGGCGTCGCCGTGGTTGTACTGGCCCTGCATGCGCCGCTGGCAGGCGGCGCAGTAGATCAGGCCGCGGAAGACGTACGGGTTGCGGGTGCGCTGCTTGACGTGTTGACCGCCGGGGCCTCGTCCGCGCCCTTGCAGAATCGCTTGGGCCTGCTGGAAGGTCGTGTCGTCGATGAGCGGTTCGTGAATGATCTCCTTCGAGGTGACCCACTTGTCGGGCGCGTTCCAGCGCATGACGCCGGTGTGGCCCATCGCCACGTCGTTGACGTCAAGGAGCACCTCGTCGGTGCGTTGCTTGTTCCACACCTGCCGGCCTGTGTAGCGCGGGTTGGTGAGGATGACGCGGACGGCGCTTTTGGACCAGGCGATGCCGCTGCGATGCGGGTTGCGGGCGCGGTCGTGTGCCGAGGGGCAGGGCACGTGGTCGGCGGTGAGTCCTTCGGCGATGGCGAAGAGTCCGTTGCCGGCGAGGAACTCGGTGAAGATCCGTCGGACGATCGGGGCGGTCTCGTCGCCAGGGGTGAGCCCCTTGAGGCATCTGCCGTCGGCAGCTTTCGCGGGGTTGGGGTGGGGGCCGAGGTCGCGCAGGGTGTAGCCGTAGGGTGGGCGGCCGCCTAGGTAGCGGCCCTCAAGAAGGGTCTGGGCGGCCATGGCGGTCCGGACGCGGAGCTTGATGCGGTTGCGTTCGCCTTTGCTCATGCCGCCGAAGACGGACATGACCAGTTCGTGGGCCTCGTTGTCGGGGTCGATGGGGCCGCCGATCTCGGGCACCCAGAGTTCGACGCCGTAATGGGTGAACAGTGGCACCGTGAGGCCGAACTGGTTTCCGTAGAACGCGCGGTGTGGTTCACCGACGACGACGGCGGAGAATCCTCGTCGCGGGTTGCGCAGCGCCGCGAGGAGGAAACTCGCCTGCGTGCGGCGTTGCCAGGGCAGTGATCGGCTCTGGCCCACGTCGAAGTACTCATCGTTACACCTCCTTGACGAGAACCGAATCGCGGAACCGGCGGTAGGCGTCCAGGTCGACGTCCCCGGCGAGCGGCCGCAACACCGCTGCGGCCGAGAGCGCCACCGCCTCGGCAAGCCGTTCGGGCCAGCTGCTTCCGGTGACGAGACCGCGCACCAGGCCGGCGACGCACGCGTCCCCGGCGCCGGTCGGGTTGCCGGAGAGGCGGGCCGGGGGCCGGGCCATCCACCGGTGCTGCGGCGTCGACGCGACAAGCCCGTCCGCCCCGACGGAGACGACGACTGCGTTAGCTCCGTCTCGCAGCAGCAGTTCGGAGCCGGCGAGGGGGTCGTCGTGCCCCGTCGCGGCCCTGAGCTCTTCCGCGTTCGGCTTGACGATCTCAGGGCCGGCGGCAACCCCGAGGCGCAGCGCCGTTCCGTCGGCGTCGAGCACAGCCGGCACGCCGGCGTCGCGAGCGGCGGCCACGAGTTGCGCGTACGCGTCCTCCGGCAGTCCCGTTGGCGCGCTGCCGGAGAGGGCGACCCCGGAGGCGCTCGGCAGGAGGCGCCGGTAATGGTCGAGGAAAGCGGCCCAATGCTCGGCCGCAATCCGGGGCCCGGCCTCCCAGAAACCGGTGGCGTCGCCGGCGATCGTGTCGACGACCGCCAGCGTGCGCCGCGATTCGCCCGGCACCGGCAGGAACGCTTCGGAGATGCCCGCCGCCGCGAGGTCGCGCCGGATCCGCTCCCCGGTGTTGCCGGCGACCAGTCCGGTGACGACGACCTCGTGACCGAGGGCGCTGAGTACCCGGGCGACGTTCGTCCCCTTGCCGCCGGCGCGTTCGGCAACCGAGGTCACCCGGTTCCCGGCGTGCCACCGCACGCCGTCGACCACGTACGTAACATCGAGGGCCGCGTTCAGCGCCACACAGAGAATCACTGGTGGCTCAGACCGTTGTGACTTTGAGCCCGGCCGCGCGCAGGCTCTCGACGTGCGCGGGATCGGCGGCGTCGTCCGTGATCAGCTCGGTCACGGCCGAGAGCGCGCAGATGCTGGCGAACACGACCCGACCCAGTTTGCTGGAATCGGCCACCACGATCGCCTTTCGGCTGCGCTCGATCAGTACGCGGTTCGTGGCGGCCTCGGTCTCGTTCTGGGTCGTCAGCCCCGCGTCCCGGTCGACGCCGTCCACACCGATGAACGCGACATCGATGTTGATCTTACTGAGTGTGGAGTCGGCGAGCGGGCCCACCAGCTCGTACGATGCGCTGCGGGCCACGCCGCCGGTGACGATGAGCTTGATGTTCGGTCGGACGGCGAGTTCGGCCGCGATGTTGAGCGCGTTGGTGACGACCGAAAGATCGGCGCGGTGCACCAGGCGGCGCCCGATCTCCGTCGTGGTGGTGCCGCCGGTCAGCGCGACCACGTCGCCGTCGGCCACGCGCTCGAACGCCGCGCTGGCGATTCGTTGCTTCTCAACGCGTGCGTGACTTTCGCGGTAATGGACCGGCAGCTCGACGGCGGCCCCCTGGAAGACGGCGCCGCCATGCGCGCGCTCGAGCAGTTGCTGCTGGGCCAGGGTCTGTAGGTCCCGCCGGACGGTCGCCTCGCTGACGCCGAGATCGGTGGCGAGGTTGGCGACGTCCACGCTTCCGTTCTCGGAGAGCAACTTGAGGATGTGTCCGAACCGGTCGGCCTTGCGCTTACGGCGGGTACCGGCGGCCGCGCTGAGGCCGCCGTCGGCGGTGTCCGGAGGCGTCATGGTCGCGGCCTCGTGACCATCGATGGGGAGAGCGGGGCGGGGAGTGTCCGGCATGAGGGCTCCAGGTGGCGCCTGGTCGATGCGAGGGATGACATAGGAGATCATGACATCGACGTGATGAGAGCGTCAGCTTCCTCGCGCGTCGGCTGTCCGCCGGTGCCGCCCGCGTGGCGCGTCGACAGAGCGCCGCAGGCACATCCGAGCGCGAGAGAGGAGACGATATCGGCCCCGCCGAGCCATCCGGCGAGGAACCCTGCGTCGAACGAGTCGCCGGCGCCGGTAGCGTCCACGGTCTGCATGCTGTACGGCGCAGCGCGCACGACCGCCCCGTCATGCACCGCGACGGCGCCTTCCGCCCCGAGCTTCACCGCGACCAGCGGACCGCGAGCGGCGAGCACGCCGGCGGCGGCCACCGGCTCATCGGTAGCGGGAAGCTCTCGGTCCGGTGCCGAGGTGCCCACAGGCTGGTGTGCCGCGGCCGCCAGCCGTACCGCTTCCTGAGCGTTCGGCAGCAGTACGTCGACGGCGCCGACGGCGGTGGCCACGGAGTTCCACCGCTGCTCCGGGTCCCACCCGGTGTCCATCGACACGGTTGCGCCGGCCGCATGGGCGCGCGCGACGAGCTTCTCCAGACCGTCGAGCAGCCGGGGCTGCAGGAACGGCGACGCGATGTGCACGTGTCGGGTTCGCCGCAGCACGGCATCGGGTACCTCGGCTGGGTCGAATGCGCTCAGCGCGCCGCGGGCCGTGAGCACGGCGCGGTCGTCGGGCCGGGCGAGCGCCACGCTGATGCCGGTCGGGACGTCGTCGAAGACGCGCACCGCCGTGGTGTCCACGCCGGCAGTGGCCAGCTTCTCCAGCATGAAGCGGCCCAGCACGTCATCGCCGACCGCCGCCGCCATCGCGGTCCGGAGGCCGAGCCGTGCGGCGCCGACCGCGGTGATGGCGCCCGAGCCGCCGAGGACGAGGGCACCGTGGTCGACGATGCGCTCGTGCTGGCCGAACATGGGCTCGATGTCGCCCCCGTGCAGGATCAGATCCGGGTTCGCGTCGCCGACGACGAGGAGATCCAGTGCGCGGGACGTCCGCGGCTGTGGGCCTGGCGCGGTGGAGCGCGGGTTGGCGAAGTTGGGCACGTTAGGAGGATCGCAGCACGCGCATAGTTGCGCAAGTGCTGCGCGAATTTGTTCGGATGGCTCGCCTGGCTCCGAGGAACGTGCAGATGCGAGCGTTCTTTGCGGTCCATGCTCCGCTCCGCGCTCCTGCGAGTGGTCATTAGTTCGGCTCTGACGGCGGAAATACCTCCCGGTTCTGCACGTACTTGCGCACGGTTGCGTGAATCCAGGAAAAGAAATGCTTGACACTGCGCGAATCGCGGCCACAGTATCAAGCAATGAGCAGGACTGCGGATGAGATCGCAACCCAACCCGACCTATGGCGCCGCGCCGCGCAGCTCGCGCACGACGTCGCCGACCTACTGCCCGACCATGGCCAGGACGTATGCATCGTCGGCTGCGGTACGTCGCTGTACATGGCGCAGGCGGCGGCGAGCCTGCGGGAGAGCGCGGGGCAGGGCCGCACCGATGCCTTCGCGGCGTCCGAGATGCCGGAAGGACGCCGCTACGACGTCCTCGTGGCGATCTCGCGCTCCGGCACCACGTCGGAGGTGCAGAGTCTCCTGCGCCGCCCGCCCGCCGCACGCTCCGTCGTGATCACCGCGGTACCCGACAGCCCGGTCGCCGAGGTCGCGGACGGTGTCATCGCCCTGCCCTTCGCCGATGAGACCTCGGTGGTCCAGACGCGCTTCGCCACCACCGCCCTCACGCTGCTCCGCACCCATGCCGGCGACCAGAACGCCGCCGCGGCCGACGCCGAGCGTGCGCTCACCATGGCGCTGCCGGTCGATCCCACCGCCGTGTCCCAGTGGACCTTCGTCGGTCGGGGCTGGACGGTCGGTCTTGCCCAGGAGGCGGGGCTGAAGCTGCGCGAGGCCGCGCAGGCCTGGACGGAGGCCTACCCCGCCCTTGAGTACCGGCACGGCCCCATCAGCGTGTCGGGTCCCGGCAGCGTCGTGTGGTCCTTCGGCCCGCTCGACCCGGCTCTCGCCCGTGAGGTGCGCGCGGTCGGCGCGACGGTGGTCGACCTGCCGCTCGACCCGTTGGCCTCGCTGGTCGTGGCCCACCGCGTCGCGGTCGCCCTCGCCGAATCGCGCGGGCTGAACCCCGACACCCCCCGCAACCTGACCCGCTCGGTCGTCCTCTCCGGCGACGCGCTCGCAGTGCTGTCGTAGCCGCCGCCCACCACGGCGCAGGCGACGCCGGTCGATCACACGGTTCATCCCACCCACAGCGCCGACGCGATGTTCGCCCTCGACGCGGAGTTCCTCAATAACGACCCAGGAGGCCTGCACGTGTACCTCGACACCACCGCTGCCCGCAACCCGGGGCTGATCAGGGCCGCGGCGCGGCTGCACGCCGAAGACGTGTTGCCGGCGAACACCTACGTCGTCGACCTCGACGCCATCAAGCACAACGCCGAGATCATGGCGCGGGAAGCGCAGCGGGCCGGCATCGAGCTGTACCTGATGACGAAGCACTACAACCGCAACCCGCTCGTCACCCACGCGGCGCTGGCCGCCGGCATCGGGTCGACCGTCGGCGTCGAGACCGCGGACGCCTTGTACCTCTCGCGCTTCGGCCTGCCCGTCGGGCACATCGGACACCTCGTGCAGATCCCGCGCGGCAACCTCCGCTCGGTCCTCACGATGCGCCCGGAGGTCATGACGGTCTTCAGCGTCGAGAAGGCCAAGCAGGTCTCCGATGTGGCGGTCAGCCTCGGGCAGGTACAGGACCTGCTCATCCGCGTCCGCGTCGCCGGCGACATCATCTACCCCAACGAAGAGGGCGGGATCTGGGAGCACGAGCTCGAGGCGGCCGCACGCGCCATCGCCTCCTTCCCCGGGGTACGGATCGTCGGTGTCACCACCTTCCCGGGAACGCTGTTCAACCCACGCACCGCGCAGGTGGAGGTGACCGTCAACTTCGCGGGTCTGCTCCGCGCCGCCGATCGACTGCGGGCCCTCGGCTTCGACATCCGCCAGGTCAACACGCCGGGTGCGAGCTCCGCCATCGGGTTCGACGTCGTGGCGAAGGCGGGGGGTACGCACGCCGAGCCCGGCCACGCGCTGACCGGCACGACGCCGCAGGTGCTGTACCCGCAAGCGCGGTCACCGGAGAAGTCGGCGATCATCTACCTCAACGAGGTGTCGCACCTCTTCGAGGGCAAGGGGTACGTGTTCGGCGGCGGGTTCTACGCCTGCGATGCGCCCGCGTTGATCGGCGACGACACCAAGTACCACACGTCCGAGTGGCGCCCGCACGCGTTCGTCGGTCGTACGCCGGAGACGATCATGGACCAGAAGGTTCCCGTCGACAAGGGCTCCTTCTTCGGAAGGGTCAACAACGCCACTGACTACTACGGCGGAACCCTCGTCCCGGACGGCCCGGCCGACATCCGGGTGGGCGACACCGTCATCTACGGCTTCCGGCCCCAGGCGTTCACCACGCGGGCGAACGTCGCGGTCGTGGAGAACGTCGACGGGGAGCCGCGGGTCCTCGGGATTTTCGATCGCGCGCTGAACCTCCTCGACGAGCAGGGCTACCCGCTGCCGGACACCGTCGACCGGGTGCGGGACCTGTTGGCTGCGGCAGGCCGGTGAACGGACGCACCAGTCCCATGACGTGGCGGCCGTAGCGGCGGGGGACGCCGCACCGCTGTCCACAGCAATCTCTCATTCACTGACGACCTGAAGAGAGGCATCATGAATCAGCAGTTCTCTCGCCGGAATTTCCTTAGATCCGCCGGGTTCGCGGCCGCCGCGATCTCGGCACCCGGTTTCCTCGCCGCCTGCGGCGGCTCGAGTGGGGAGTCGGCGCGCCCGGCAAGCCTGGACCCGAACAAGTCGTACACCGACGCGGAGCAACTCGCGTTCAACGGGTGGGGCTTCCAGGTCGACATGGTCCAGAAGTGGGTCACCCGCTTCAACGAGCAGAACAAGGAGAACTCGGCCTTCCGGGTCGTCGCCGGCACCTACCCGTCGGTGATGGAGAACAAGTACCGCAACAAGGAGAAGGTGGATCTGGCCTACGTGCTGGACACCGCGTTCCCCCGGTGGGCGCAGGCCAACTGGATCCACGACTTCTCGGACTTCCCCGATCTGGAGAAGGCCAAGGCGGCCATGTACCCGAACGTGCGCGACGCCCTGACCATCGACGGAAAGATGTACGGGCTGCCGTACTTCACCAGCATCGACGGCACCATCGCGGTCAACCAGCAGATCCTCGACAAGGTCGGGATCACGCCAAAGGAATACCCGAAGAACTACACCGAGCTCTACGACCAGATGCGTGCGATCAAGAAGTCAGGCGCCGCGGACACCCCGTGGCTGCCGCGGTGGATCGCGGAGTCGTTCGGTATCGGCGACGCGATCTACAACGAGATGCTCGCCGAGGGCCTCGAACTGGTCGACGAGGAGGGCCACCCGATCTTCGACGGCAAGACCGAGCACGTGGCCGTCCTGGAGCGGGCCAAGAAGGCGTGGGACGACGGGCTGGTCCCGAAGAGCGTGCTGACGATGTCCGAGACCGACCAGATCGACGGCTTCGCCTCGGGTCGGTACGCGATGAGCGAGCAGCAGCTCTACGACGCCATCGCCACGATGAACAACCCGCAGCGATCGAAGATCGCCGGCCACGCCAGCTTCGTCCCTGTCCCCGAGGGCGGCCATTCGTGGGGTCACCTGCAGCTGGGCGCCTACGTCGTGCCCAACCACGGCCAGAGCGCCGAGCGGCTCGGCCGGGCGTTCCGGCTGGCCGGCTACGCGGGGTACCAGGACAACGACGGCACACCGTACGTGTCGAAGCAGTGGGCGCTCGCCAACGGCCTCGGTTCCGGGTATGCGTCGGTTCTCGAGGACCCTGAGGTCATCGCGAAGTACAAGACGTGGTTGCCGGACTTCGACACGCAGATGCCGCAGATCAAGGCAGCCATGCAGCAGGCCAAGCCGTTCCGGATGAGCCGGCAGATCTGGTCGACGGAGTGGAACTCCAAGGCGCGCGAGCTGTTCCCGACCGTCTTCACCGGTGAGGTCACCCCGGCCAAGGCCCTGGATCAGCTTCGGGAGCACGCGGACAAGCTCGTCGACAAGTACAAGTGACGACCGGCTCGCCCGAGCTGACACCGATGAGCACCCACGGGCTCTTCAACGATGACACGGGGCAGCAGCGCATCAGGGCGGCTGCTGCCCCTCGCCGCAACGGGGACTTCAGGATCGAGAAAGGGCCGGAGGCGTGATCGTGGCAACGAAAACGTTAGATGCGCCAGCGGGGCGCGGGCGGATGAAGCCGCCGAAGCCGCCGAAGAGCGCGGCCATGAGTGAGCAGAGATTCGCCCATCTCCTCACGCTGCCGCTCGCCGTCGTTCTCTTTGCCGTCGTGATCTTCCCGGTCCTGTACTCGCTGTACATGAGCTTCACGAACATCAATGAGCTGACGGGTGTCAACAGCTTCGCGGGCATCCAGAACTACATCGACGCGCTGACGAGCTCCGAGACATGGACGGCGACGCTGAAGACGTTCGTCTACGTCTTCTGGCTCACGCTCTTCTCCGGTGGAATCGCGCTGTTCGGCGCGCTCGTGCTCAACGAGAAGTTCAGGGGAAGGGGCCTCGCCACCGCCTTGGTCATCCTGCCGTGGGCGGTATCGCTGTACGCCGCGGCGGTGATCTGGCGGTACATGTACAGCCAGCAGTTCGGCATGTTCAACGCGATCCTCGGGGCCGTCGGTCTGCCGTCCGACGTCAACTTCATCACGCCGACCTCGGCGCTGCCGCTGATCGCCCTGGCGCACGCCTGGGAGTACTCGCCACTGGGTATCTACTTCATGCTCGCGACGCTGCAGTTCATCCCGGCGGACCTGTACAACCTCGCCCGGACGGACCGGCTCAGCGCCTGGGGTCGGTTCCGTCACGTGACCCTGCCGTATCTGAAGACCCCGCTGCTCATCTTCCTGATCCTGGTGACGGCGGAGGCGACGAAGGGCTTCGAGATCGCGTACTTCATCAGTGGCGGCGGCCCGGGTACGTCATCGACGCACCTCGTCTTCCTCCTCTACAAGGAGACCTTCGTCAACCTCAACCTGTCATATGGCGCGGCGCTCTCCTGGATCCTGCTGGTCCTGGTCACCGTCATCACGCTCGGGTACTTCTGGGTGCTGATGCGGGGTCAGAAGAAGGATCCGGCCGAGGACGGTGCCAACAGCGCAGACGCCCGAGCGGGCGAGTGACCGGGCGAGAGAGAGAAAAGCCAATGCGAAAGATCAGCCGGCGAAAAATTCTCGTCTACGGCGGTGCCCTTCTTCTTCTGGTGTGGACGCTCGCGCCCATCTACTGGATGATCAACATGTCGCTGAGCACTACGGTGGCGATCGGCGAGGGCCGGCTCTTCCCGAGCGACCCGACCCTGTGCAACTACGTCCGCATCTTCTCCGACACCTTCTCGTGCCACACCGCGGATGGCGCGTCGGCGCCGGTGGTCGGCCAGGCCGCCGCTATCCGGCAGGGGCTCGTCAACAGCCTCATCATCTCGGTGGTGGTCACGCTCGTCACGATGATCGTGAGCATCCCGGCCGCGTACGCCATCGGACGACTCGTCTTCAAGCACAAGGTGAAGATCCTGACGACCATCGTCCTGAGCCGGTCGCTCCCGCCCGTCGCGGTCCTGATCCCGTTCTCATCGATGTATACGACCATGCACCTGCAGGGCACGATCCTGGGCCTGATCATCATCTACCTGACCCTGACGGTGCCGCTGGTCGTGTGGATCCTGAGCGGCTTCTTCGCCTCCCTGCCGCCCAATATCGAGAAGCTGGCGCGCACGGACGGGTGCACGAGGTTCCAGGCCCTCTACCGGGTACTGCTCGGCGCGGCGATGCCGGGAGTGTCGGCGGTCGCCGCGATCGCCTTCCTCACGAGCTGGAACGAATTCACGTTCGCCTTGATCCTGACGCCCGCAACGGACGCCCAGCCGTTCCCACCCACGCTCGCGGCGCTCTTCTCGCACGTCTCGTACCCGAACACCAACGCTGCCGCCGCCCTGCTGGCCATGATCCCGGTCATGATCATGGCGTACGTGTTCCAACGACGTATTCGCAGTCTCAATCTTGTCGGCCCCATCTAGGACGAGGTAGCCATGCACACGAACATTGCCGACACGGCACTGGACGCGACGTCGACGAAGAACATCCGCCTGGTCGACGTCGAGAAGAAATTCAACGGTCAGCACGCGGTCAACAAGCTCAACCTTGAGATCTTCGACCAGGAACTCCTGGTGGTTCTCGGGCCGTCGGGGTCGGGCAAGAGCACGGCGCTCAATCTCCTGTCCGGCCTCGAACTCGCCGACGCGGGTGAGATCTACTTCGGCCCCGACAACGTCACCGAGCTGCCCACCGAGCGTCGCGAGATCTCGATGGTGTTCCAGTCGAACACCCTCTATCCGCACAAGAACGTCCGGGCGAACATCCTCTTCGCGCTCAAGATCGCTAAGGTGCCGCAGGACGTGCAGGAGCAGCGGATGAACGAGGTGGCCCGTCTGCTCCACATCGACCAGTACCTCAACCGTCGCATCGACCAGCTCTCGGGCGGCCAGCGTCAGCGGGTGGCGATCGCCAAGGCCCTCGTGAAACGTCCCAAGCTGTTCCTCCTCGACGAGCCGTTCGCCGCCCTCGACGCGATGCTGCGCCGGGAGCTGCGTGGCGAGCTCGTGCGCATCCACCGCGAACTCGGGACGACGATGCTGTTCGTCACCCACGACCAGGAGGAGGCGCTCGCCATCGCCGACCGCATCGCGGTCATGAACGAGGGCGAACTCGTCCAGGTCGGCCCCCCGCTCGACATCTACAACCGGCCGGTGACCACGTGGGTCGCGAGCTTCGTCGGGCCGCACAGCATCAACCTCCTCGACGGCGAACTCCAAACCGACGGTGGCAAGGGGTACGTACTCACCAAGGCCGGCCGGTTCGGCGTCGACCCGGGCGTGTTCGCCGGCGCGGGCGCCGCGCTGCCGTCGAAGCGGGTCGTCGTCGGCATCCGGCCGGAGTTCACGGCCCTGTCGGCCACCCCGTCGGCCGACTCGGTGTCAGCGGAGGTGTACAGCCGCCAGAACTTCGGCAGCTCGGTGCTCTACCAGTTGAAGGCGAACGGCGCGGACTTCCGTGCCGTCGTCCCGGTCAACCACCTCTACGACATCGGCGACCGCGTCAACGTCGAGGTCTCGTGGAGCCAGACCGTCTGGTACGACCCGGACACCCGGAAGCTGGCTTACGCGGCCATGGACGAGGCCGGGCCGCGGGCCGCGGTCTCCCCGGCGCGCGCCTGACACCACAGAGAGGTGACACATGAATGATGCGATGAAGAAGGCGGCCGCCGCCGCGGCCGATGTCGACCAGCACATCCTTGAGACCAGGATCAGGCCGCTGGTCACACCCGAGACGATCGCCGAGCACCAGGCCGACCCGTTCGGCGCGGGTCACGGCCCGGAGCTCGAGATGCTGTTGCGGTTCTTGCGACGCAACCCAATGCGGACCAAGCCCCGGTACTTGCTGGTGGAGACGGTGCCGTACAAGGAGTGGTGCCTGGCGCTGTACCACCGCCGACGGGGTGAGGGCCCGACGCTGACGGACACGCGCTTCACCTCGCGGGAGGCGGCGCAGCACGCGATCTTCCTGAAGCGACTGCTCGATCTCGACGACCCCACGATCACGAGCGTCGTCGAAGCCGCCGAACACTGAAGGAGCCAACTGAAATGCCCGATAGCCCAGTCAGTGGACCGCTGCGGATCCTCGGCTACTGCGACCGTCCCAACGTTCGTCCCGGGGAGACGCTCGACTTCTACGTCAGCTGCGCCGAGGAGCTCGAGACGTACCAGGCCGACATCGTCAAGCTCGTGCACGGCGACCTCGACCCGCGAGGCCCCGGGTACAAGGAAGAGGTCACGGATACGTCGGCCAACGGCGAGTACCCGGCCCGTACGCAGCTGATGTATCCCGGTTCGTACGCCGTCGTGCCCGACAACGAGGCGCTGGCGCTCACCGCCGGGTTCACGATCCAGGCGTTGGTCTGGCCGACCCTGCCGCTCGGCGGCGAGCAGGGCATCGTCACCAAGTGGTCGCAGGACGAGCAGGCGGGCTACGGCCTCTTCATCGACGGAGACGGCTGTCTTGAGCTACGGCTGGGCGCCGGGGACCGCGGCACGGTGCGTATCAGCTCCGGTGAGGGGATGGTCGAGCACTGCTGGTACCTCGTCGCGGCGAGCTTCGACGCCGCGACCGGTCGTGCACGTCTGCACCAAGAGCCCGTCGTCTACGCCGCCAACGCTCCGGTGTCGCGGCAGGCGACGTTCGTGGGGCGGGCGGTCGTCGTCGAGCGCGACGTTGACGTCGTACCCGGTAGCACCAACGTGCCCCTGATCATGGCCGGCTGGACCCAGCGGCTGGAGGACGACCGCGCGATCATCGGCGGTCACTACAACGGCAAACTCGACCGTCCGCGCGTTTCCGGCGCCCCGCTCGGCAGCGAGGAACTCTGGGCGCTGGTCGAAGATCCGTCCTCGGCGGACGTGGTCGGGGCCTGGGACTTCTCCGACCAGATCACGCCCGACGGAATCCGCGAGTTCACGACGATCACCGACCGCTCCGGCCACGGCCTGGACGGCAGGACCGTTAACGCCCCGGTACGCGCGATGACCGGCTACAACTGGTCGGGCAGGGAGCACGCCTTCACCCACGCGCCCGACCAGTACGGTGCCATCCACTTCCACGACGATGACCTCGACGATGCAGGTTGGGAGGTGGACTTCCAGCTCACGATCCCGGACGGACTGCGCAGCGGCGTTTACGCCGCGCGGCTGCGGTCGGGTGACAACGAGGACTACGTCCCGTTCTACGTGCTCCCGCCGAAGGGAACCGCCACCGCGCCGATCGCTTTCCTGGCGCCGACCAACAGCTACCTCGCCTACGCCAACGACCACATGGGCATCGACGCCGAGCTGATCCAGCTCGCCATCGGCAGGGCCGTCGTGCTCGGCACTCAGGACATCCACAAGCACCTGCACCGCGAACTCGGGAACTCGCTCTACGACCTGCACACCGACGGATCCGGCGTCTGCTACTCGTCGTGGCAACGGCCGCTGCTCACCGTACGACCGAAGTACCGTCACGCCTTCGGCAACGTGTGGCAGTTCAACGCCGACCTGCACCTGGTGGACTGGTTCGCCGCCAAGGGGTTCGAGATCGACGTCATCACCGACCGCGACCTGCACGACGAAGGCGTCGAACTGCTGAGTCGCTACAAGACCGTGGTGACGGGTTCACACCCCGAGTACACGACCGAACCGATGCTCGATGCGATCGAGGCGTACCTGGCCGATGGCGGCCGCTTCATGTACATGGGCGGCAACGGCTTCTACTGGGTGGCGAACTACAACCCCGAGAATCCGCACATGATCGAGATTCGGCGCCACAACGGCACGCAGATGTGGACCGCCGAGCCGGGGGAGTACTACCTCAGCTTCACTGGCGAGATGGGTGGGCTGTGGCGCAACCGCGGCCGGGCGCCGCAGAAGATGGTCGGCGTCGGCTTCATCGCGCAGGGCCAGGACATCTCAAGCTACTACCGCCGTAAGCCGGACAGCTTCGCCGAGGGTGGTTCGTGGGTGTTCGAAGGCATCGGCGACGACGAGCTGATCGGCAACTTCGGTCTCTGCGGGGACGGCGCGGCCGGCCTCGAACTCGACTGGTACCAGCCGGAGCTCGGCTCACCCGCGCACGCCTACGTGCTCGCGTCCTCCGAGGGGCACACCAACGTCATGCTCGAGGTCCGCGAGAACTTCGGCACGACGATGCCCGCCCACGGCGGTGACGAGCAGCCCAACGTACGCGCGGATCTCGTTTACTTCACGACACCGAACGATGGTGGCGTCTTCTCCACGGGGTCGATCGCCTGGTGCGGCAGCCTGTCGCACAACGACTACGACAACAACGTCTCGCGCATCACCGAGAACGTGCTGCGTCGCTTCTCCTCAGAAGGCCCACTACCGCAGTAGCCGATCGCCGTACGCCGGGCCGCGTGACCCGCGGCCCGGCGTACCGGCTCTCCCGCACAGAGAGGAACGGTTGCGATGAAGCCACTGGTCGCCATCACCGGCGCGAGTTCAGGGATCGGCGCCGCTGCGGCGCGGGCCTTCAGCGAGGCGGGTCACCCCCTTCTTCTCACCGCCCGTCGGGTGGAACTGATGGAGGAGATGGGCCTGCCCGACGCGATCTGCCGTGCGCACGATGTCGTGGACGCCGAAGGCTACCGGCGCCTGGTCGACGAGGCCGAAACGAGGTACGGACCTGTCGACCTCCTCGTCAACAACGCTGGCTTCATGGTGCTTGAGGAATTCGCGGCGCTGTCGCCAGAGGACTGGCGACAGCAGTTTGAGGTCAACTGCATCGGGCTGTTGAACACGACGTCGGCGGTCCTGCCGGCAATGATTGAGCGTGGGACCGGGACCATCATGAACATCGGCTCTACCGCGGGCCGAACCATGTATCCGAACCACACGGTGTACAACGGCACGAAGTACGCCGTGCACGCAATGACCGAAGGGCTGCGCCGCGAGGCCGCGCCCGCTAATGTCCGCGTAATCCTGATCTCGCCGGGATTTGTTCTTACGGACCTACTCACCGGCACGCGGGCAGAAACGATCAAGGAGGGGTACCACGCCTACCGGGATGAGATCGGCGGTGCCCTCGATCCGAGGGAGATCGCGAGGGCGATGCTCTTCGCGTATGAGCAACCACAGCACCTGTGTATCTGGGAGATGGTCGTGACTCCTACGCGTCAACTGGTCTAGGTGATCTATTCAAGAGGTCAGTGATCGTAGGCGATGACGGACCGGAGACGGGTCAAGATGGCCTTTGAAGGTCTGGCTGACCGACTCGATGCGCGTAGCAGTGGACGGCCCGGGCGCGGTTTCTCGCCTTTGTATGCCCGCACGAGCTGCGCGGCCTGCTCGGCGCGCACGGCTGGATGCTCAACCCGGAACTGCGGCAGGTCGTGGAAGAGCTGTAACGGTCGCGCCGCGGCTGCGCTTGCCGGCTCT
Organism: Micromonospora sp. NPDC049679; assembly: GCF_040659735.1. NCBI lineage: Bacteria > Bacillati > Actinomycetota > Actinomycetes > Micromonosporales > Micromonosporaceae > Micromonospora > Micromonospora sp. NPDC049679. The sequence goes on along the minus strand of NZ_JBFANZ010000003.1, from coordinate 49,589 downwards.
CGCCGGATCCGGTGCCGTCGCGGCACAGTGCATGCCAAGGGCTGATGGTGGTCAAGCCCGCGCCGTCGTCCGCCCTGGAATCTGGCCGTGGCGGACACCGCGGCCGCGAAGGTGGCGCCGGACCTGCTGCGCCGCCAGCGACCCGCAAACTTCGGAACATGGAAGTCGCGCTTGCCGGCGTCGGTCCCCGCGCCCCGCTTCACATGCTTTCACCAGGCGCCCTCTCGTCGTCGGGCCCTCGCTTCCGTCATACTTGGAGATGTGCATGAGCCAACCCGAGCACTTCCTGCGTATCACTTCGCGAGCGACGTCGATGGCGTCCGGCACCTGATTGTCGGTGACAGCGACAGCGACTGCACTGGATGGCGCATCGAGGTGAGGGATCGTGACCGCGAATACCAGTTCCCGTTCGAGCGGTCCGTCGTCTTCGGCGAAGGTGCCGAGGCCAACCTGATAGGTCATGGTCCTGCTCGAGAAACATGGACAGTCGTCATGGACTGGGGTGCCGTGTCGGCGGAGATCTGCCTGCCGGACGGCTCACGTCACCCGGTACGCAGTTCCGTTCTCTGACTCTGTGGGGTTCGAGCTGTTGCGGCGACCAGTTGAATTCGCCCTGGATCCGGCATCCGAGTGGTGGATCAGGCCAGCCTCGACGGGCGACCGTCGCGGTCTCGACGCCACAGGCCCATGTCGAGGGCATCCAGAACGAGAGTGGTGTGCTTGGTGGTGGCCGCGGACCAGCCAACGATCGCCCGGGAGTAGACGTCCACGACGAACGCAACGTAGACCACGCCGGCGAACGTGGCGACGTGGGTGAAGTCTGCCACCAGCAGCGGTTCGGCGCGGCCCCGGGGCGGTTCAGGGTGACATCAATTGAGGTGATCTCAGCAACGAATGCGTGCGGAATCGTCGGACGACGGCATCCAATCCAAGTTGGACATCCTGGGAGTGAGCGTGGGCGTGGGCGTCACGAGGGTACCCGTGGGCGGCGGGTCGATGTTGCTGTAACCATCGATTCCGGCGAAGGCGGCTGGATCACGGCTGACGTAGGTCGGCGATGAGGTCGGCTAGGGCGTGTCCTGCCGATCATGAGCTCCGTGGATCGTCCGGGGCAGCGCCGACACCCAACCGGATGCCATAGTGCCGCGATGAAGGCAGACCTGCACAGTTACTTGAAGGGCGGCCGCGACGCGCTGCTGTGGAAGCTCGACGGGCTCAGCGAATACGATATTCGGCGTCCGTTGACCCGGACCGCAACCAACTTGCTCGGTCTGGTGAAGCACTCGGCGGCCATGGAGATCCTCTACTTCGGCGTCGTGTTCGGCCGGCCGTTCGAGCAGGAGCTGCCGTACGTCGGCGACGGAGCGGAGACCAATGCCGACATGTGGGCGACCGCGGATGAGACCCGCGAGGAGATCGTCGCACTGTACCGTCGCGCGATCGCCCACGCCGACACCACCATTGAAGCCCTTGCACTGGATGAGGTCGGCCGCGTGCCGTGGTGGGGCGATGCAGCGGTCACGTTGCACCACGTCCTGGTCCACGTCATCGCGGAAACACAACGGCACGCAGGCCACGCTGACATCGTGCGCGAACTCATCGACGGCGCGGCCGGGCTGCTGCCCAGGTACGACAACCTGCCCCCCGCCGACGAGTCATGGTGGCTGGACTACCGCCAGCGAGTGGAGCAGGCTGCCCTCGACGCCAGCAAACGCAGCAACTAGGTTTCTGTCGATCATGGAAGCCAGATGATGGCGGCGATGAGGACGAGGCTGGATCGGTAGAGGGATGCGCGTTGGCGTAGCGGGTGGCCAGGTCACGCCACTGCTTGAGGCGGTTGAAGCAGTGCTCCACCACGTTGCGCTTCTTGTAGACCGCCCGGTCGAAGGCGGGTGGCCGCCCGCCGGCGCTGCCCTTGGCGGCCCGGCGGGCGACCTGGTCGGACCGTTCCGGGATGACGTGTCGGATCCCGCGCTGACGCAGCGCTCGCCGGGTGGAGTCATGCGCGTAGCCCTTGTCCGCGATCAGCACGTCGGGCCGCTTGCGAGGTCGCCCGGGTCCTGGCTCGTTGACGCGGATCGCGTCGAGCAGTGCCAGGAGTTGAGGGTTGTCTCCGGCCTGGCCTGGAGTGAGCAGGATTGACAGCGGTCGGCCGCGTCCGTCGACGGCGAGGTGGATCTTCGTGCTCAGTCCGCCGCAGGATCGGCCGATGGCCTCGCCATCTTGCGCACCAGGCGTCGCCGGACTTGTCGGGGAGCCCCCTTTTTGCGGGCGCCAGTGGCATGCTGGTGCGCCCGCACGATCGATGAGTCGATGCTGATCGTCCACTGCACCGGTGTGCCGTCGTCATGCTCCTGCGCCGCGGCCAGGATCCGGTCCCACGTGCCGTCGGCGGTCCACCGGCGCAGGCGTTCGTGGCAGGTCTTCCACGGCCCGTACCGTTCCGGCAGGTCACGCCAGGGCGCACCCGTGCGCAGCTTCCACAAGATCCCGTTGATGACCTGGCGGTGATCCCGCCACCGCCCCCGACTGCTGCCCGGCTCAGGTAGCAGCGGCGCGATCACCGCCCACGCCTCATCGGTCAGCTCACCACGACGCACCACCGGCACATCGTCAACGATCAACCCCTACGACCGCAAGATCGGCAGGACACGCCCTAGCCGAATGTTGCATCTGATGCATCACCGCCCACTTGTGCCGAGCGGGGCGCCGGCTGCTCGGCGGCGGCCCGCGCAGCGAGTCGGCGGAAGCTCGGCAAGTCGAGCGAGTCGGCGTCCGAAGCCATGCTGTACCCCCGGCCGGGCGGCACCAGGAACCGGCCGCCGGCCCGTTCGGGCAGCCCTCGCTCGCCGTGCCGGCGCAACCGGCCGAAGTTGTGCGCCGGCTCTCGGTCCGGTTGACAGCCGAGGGGCATGTGGCGGCGGGTGGTGCGGACCCCGCGTGGACGCCGGCCTCTCGTGCGTCCAGCAGCGGGATGCCGAGCCGGTTCGTGGTGGCGGCGAAGGCGCGTCACTGCGTTTGCGGTGACATCGCGTCCGCGGAAGCGATGCCAGCTTTCTTGGCCAGTGGGCGGAACATCACGGCCGAGCATGGGCCGACCCTGCCCAGGCCGGGCCAGAAGTTACTCCGAGGTGCCTGAGGCTCGAGAAAGTGCCTTCTTCCGCGCCCCGCATTAGTCTCTTACGGTTTCTGGGTTACCGGAAGAGAGTAAGGAGCACGTCATGGCCGTCACCCTGGTCAACCCCGCCGGGCTGCCCGAGATCCCGATCTACCACCAGGTGTCGGTGGCGACCGGGACGCGGTTGGTCAACATCGCGGGCCAGGTCGCCTGGGACGCCGAGGGCACGCTGGTCGGCGCCGGTGATCTGGCTGCCCAGGTGGAGCAGTGCTATCTCAACGTGGCGACGGCGCTGGCCGGCGTCGGCGGCTCGTTCGCCGACGTGGTGAAGCTGACCGTCCACGTCGTCGACTGGACGCCCGACAAGATGCCGCTGCTGCTGGACGGCATCGCCCGCGCGGCGTCGCAGTTGGGCGTCACCCCGGCCGCCCCGGCGTCGCTGTTCGGCATCGTTGCCCTGGACGTGCCCGAGCACCTGGTCGAGGTGGAGGCGACCGCGATGTTGGGTTAACCGGGAAACTGCCGGCGGGAGGCTTCGATGTGTCCCAGATACCGCTGGGTCCAGCCGCACATCCCGTCGACCACCGCGCGCAGCGCCTGGCCCGCCTCGGTGAGGGTGTACTCGACCCGGGGCGGGACCGTGGCGTGTACGGTCCGCTCGACCAGGCCGTTGCGCTCGAGCATGCGCAGGTTCTGGGTCAGCATCTTGTGGCTGATGCCGCCGACCTCGTCGCGCAGTTCGCTGAAGCGCATCGTGCGCTGCCCGAGGAACTCGATGAGTAGCAACGCCCACTTGTTGGCGACGTCGGAAAAAATCTCCCGGGCCAGCGAGTCTGCCCGGGCCAGGTCGGCCTCCGGGGGCAGTGCGGCGATCTCCTGACGGGTTCCCATCGACACACTCTCCATCGGGTCCTCAGTAACCGCAAGTGACCACCCCTGCCTACGGCGCAGAGAAATGCCCCTGCCGCCGAGCAACCGCCGCAGCACCACCGCCACCCCCGCACAACCGACGGTGCCGTTGCATTATCTGATCGGGAGAGGCGGTACGCCCGGGTCGGGTCCGCGTCAGATGACCCGGGCGAGGTCGTTGAACGCCGAAGCGATTCGGAGCTTGGGCTGACTGTCGAGCCCGAGTTCGTAGTGTCCGCGGCGGAGGTTCTGGATGAATGCGTGTCTGGCGATGATCACTTGTGCGGTCTGGTCGGTCCGGAGCCCGCGCATCGGTCGTAACCGGTGCTTGAGCTGACTGTGGTCGGCCTCGATCGGATTGTTGGCGTGCTGCTCGACGTGGTGCTATGCCGAGGGGAACAGGTCGTCGAGCACGGCGGGGTAGACCGGGGCGGCGTCGGTGACGACGTCGCTGGGCGTCACTTTCAGTGCCCGCAGCGCCCGCTGGAAGAACCGGCGGGCCGCCGTGGCATCACGGCGGGCCGAGACGAGCACGTCGATGACCTGCCCGTGCTGATCGATCGCGCGGTAGACGTAGCGCCACACGCCGTTGACCTTCACGTACGTTTCGTCGACGAACCACCGATCACCGGGGGGAGTGGCGGGCGAACCGGGCGGCGTCGGCCAGCAGCGGGGTGAACCGTTGCACCCATCGGAACACGGTGACGTGATCGACCTCGACACCGCGCTCGGCCAGGAGTTCCTCCACGTCCCGGTAGGAGAGGTTGTAGCGCAGTACCAGCGGACCGCGACGACGATCACCTCCGCGGGGAACCGGAACCCGGTGAACGCCGACTTCGGCGGCGACCAGGGACGACGAGGACTCGACCGCTTCACCCGTCAAGCCTGCCTCGGTCCCTGGACATGGACACGGGCAACGCAACAGACCCGCGACGTGCATTCCGAGGTCGGCGCGCGGACGGCCTTGGCCGGGTTGGGGGGGCGAGATCACGCAGCGTGTAGCGGTATGGCGGGCGTCCGCCGAGTTATCGGCCTTTCGAAAGTGTTATTCGGCAACCACAGGTAGGGCACTACCGGAGCAATCCGGCCCAGGGCGCCAACGCCCTGGGCCGAAAGTAGTGCCGTGCTGTCGGTCTTGCCGATCAGACGATGTTGATGTCGCTGCACCACATGTAGGTCTGGTCCATGTGTGACGCCTTCCAGATCACGAACAGGACGTGGTTTCCGGTGCGTCCAGAGACCGAAAGGTTGAACGAGATGTTCTGCGCCGGTGCGTAGCGCCCGGTCGTCGTGATCAAGTCGAGGTTGCCCCACCCGACCCGCTGAGTGGTCGGGTTGAATCCCTGCTTGGTGACGTAGACCCGGAAGTAGTCAGCACCGTGGCTGGCCTGGTCGTACAGCTGGACCGTGAAGTTGCGGCTGACGGTGGTCGTCTTCCATGCTCCGGGCTGGTTCAGTGTGTCGTTCCTGGAGAGGGCGTTGCTGCATAGCTGTCCGTCCGGGGTGCGGGCTTGGTACTGGCCGGCGAGGCCGTCCCGCAGCGCGCTCATCCAGTTCCACATGGTGTCGGGGTTGGCCTGGAACGCGCGCCAGCACATGGGGTCTTGTTGTTGCATGGCTGGGTTCGTGTGTTGGCTGCCCCAGGCCTTCCAGCACTGGTAGGCGCGACTCGCCGGGTTGATGATGGTGCCGTGAGCCTGGGCTGCGCCGGTCCAGGGCAGCGTACCGACCACCATGGCGAACAGCAGGACGAGCACTCGGAGGGACCGACGGACGGTTGACCGGGGTCGTCCGCCGGATTGATCGGACTTGTGTGAACGCACTGTTCATCCTCCGTTCTTCGGCACTAGAGATGAGAATGGGAACGCTCCCAACCCACTTTTGCATCCATGAACCTAAATATCAATATTGATCTATCAGAAGCTGGATGTGGATCGAGCTGACCGGGATCGCTCTCGAGTGCCTCTCCCAGAACTGACCACGTCCGACCACTGGAACTGCCGGGCAGCCACCCACCGCACAGGTGCGGCACGGGTCGCTGGCCCGACGGCGGATCAACGACGGGTATGCGCACCGAGGTCCGCAGCCGCGACATCGCCGTACGGATCGCCCGCCACGGCATCCACTGCGGTACGCGGACGGTTCACAGCTACGGGAAGGCCCGGTGCGGGTACGACTGCCCCGCCCGACCGCCCGGCATGGTCAAAGCCCGGCTGCGGCGTCGTACCGGCGGCGCTGGTCGGCCATTTCCGAGTCGGTCAGCGCCTCCTTGAGCGCCAAGTCCGCGTACTTGTCCGGGAACATCTCCCGCAGCCGGTCCACGAACATGACGTCGGCGGTCGCCTCGACGACCTGGATGCCCGGAGGCTCGGTGGACATGTCCATGATCACAGGGCCGGCCAGCTTGACCGCCACGTCCCAGGGGCGCTTCTGCTCGGCGACCCCGCAGAGGTGGAAGCCGTAGACCGTCCGCACGTCGGCGAGCGCGGTGACCGCGGCCGGCTCGTAACCGTAGACGCGGACTCCGCAGATCACTGCCGGCTTCTCCTCCGCGGTGGCCACCTGCTGGACACTGTGTCCGGCGTGGTTGTGCTGCCCCGGGTCCGCCTGTTCGAGCGTGGTACGCATCCGGGTCATAATCTGCCCTTGCAGATCCGCCGGCTCCGCCTTCGGCCGGGCCCGGTTGACCAGTACGACCGCGCCGGCCGACACCGCCAGCAGGATCACCGCCACCCACACCAGGCGGTTTCGGTACCACCCCGCGAAATTCTCTCGGGAAATCATGATCGCTTCTCACCTCATCGCCGGTTCTGGTGCGCTGGCAGACCGAATCGGACGCCCATGGCGTGTCAGACGTCGAGCGCGTCGGCCGTCGGGGACACGTACCGGGGGATACGTACGGCGGGCGAGGATGCCTGCCCGGCAAAATGCCCGTCGTCATCGAGATGGCCCGGCGATGCGGCATGCGAGCGTCTGCCAAAGCGGCGCGCTGCCGGCACTGCGATGCTCCCGCGCTGGCCGTTCCCAGCGCGGTTGCCCCCCGCGCTGCGGCGATGTCAGCCATTCCACCACGCCTGGATCCGTTCTGGCAACATCGACGAGCATCAGCGTGGATCCGGGCCCGGCCACCCGCTCGGCACCGGGGGAGGGGGGTAGCTCCGCCGAGCGGGACCAGGCACCTTTGCCGGCACCGCGCTGGGGGGTGTAGTAACCGAAGATCGGTGCCGGAGCGTTGGTGACCGGTGCGGGGCGGGTGGTATCGCTGCAGGATGGATACATCGGCCGGAGCTGGAGCGTGCGAAGGGAGGTCACGGCGTCATGCCGAATCGACGGTCGTTCGTGGTCACCGGGGGCGCTCGAGGCGTCGGCCGGGCCGTCGCCGAGCGCCTGCTGCGCTGGCATCAGGATCTGGTGCGCAAGCGGTGGGCGTGTCCGAGCCGACACGGTCGGCCGTCCGTCACCGCCGAGATCCGCAACCTGGCGTTGAGGCTGGCCCGGGAGAACTCGACCTGGGGCTACCGCAGAATTCATGGGGAGCTGCGGCGGCTGGGCTATCGCGTCGGTGCAAGCACCGTCTGGGCCATCCTCAAGCGTGCCGGGATCGATCCGGCCCCGAAGCGGTCGGCGGTGACCTGGCGGCAATTCCTCCGGTCCCAGGCGCGGGGCGTACTGGCGGTTGACTTCTTCAGCGTCGACACGGTATCGCTGCGCCGGCTGTATGTGCTGTTCGCGATCGAGGTGGGCAGCCGGCGGGTCCATGTGCTTGGCGTTACCGCGCATCCGGTGGGGGAGTGGGCAGCCCAGCAGGCCCGCAACGTGCTGATGGAACTCGGCGAGCGATCCGATTCGTTCCGGTTCCTGGTCCGGGATCGCGATGCGAAGTTCACCGCCGGCCTCAGGTCCGGGCGGCGCGGGCGGTGACCTGCGCCAGCCGGTCGGCGACGGCGAAGAACTCGGCGACCCCGAGTGTGGTCGCGTCGCGGGCGGCCGCGGAGGCAGCACGACGAACAGCGTGGATTGCGTCCCGGTCCGCCCCAGCGCACCCAGCTCAGCGGCGTCTCCGTCAGCGTTGCGGACACGTGGCCAGCAGGTACCGACCTGGAGCGCCGTCCGCGCCGGCTGCGACATTCGCGCGTGCCCTGCCAGCAGCGTGGGAAGGCACGTGGTGCAGATATTCGCGGTGGCACGGGACGCGAACGTCATCACCGACGGCCACGTTACTGCGAGCCGCGGGTCCCTTCCACAGCCGTCGCTAAATCTATGGGAGCGCGCCCACGGATGCCAGGGTTGACCGTGTCGGCGTTCATTTATATGTAATCCCGGCGAAATCGACCGGGACCGAGCGGCGGGCCTCCCGGTCGCGTTTTGCGTTGCGGGGGCCTGGGTAGGGCCAACACCTGCCCGGACGCTCCACGGAGGGACTCGTCGAGATGGATGCCAGCAAGCCCGCCAAAGCAGTCAAGGACGTCGTCGAAGCGGCCGCCGAGAAGGTGGTCGACGTCCTGACTCCGGACGTTCCCGGCGCGCCGGGCAGCGCTCCGCCGTCGCTTGAGGAGCCGACGACGCCGCACGATCCGTTGCCGCCGAAGAAGGAGCAGGGCTCGCCCGAGACCCGTACGCCGACCGGCGCGGAGACCGGCGCCCCTGCCACCGCCAACGGCCAGCAGGGCGCGTACCTCACGACGTCGCAGGGCGCGCGGCTGCGCGACACCGACCACTCGCTGAAGGCCGGCCCGCGCGGGCCGGTCCTGCTGCAGGACCACCACCTGCGCGAGAAGATCACGCACTTCGACCACGAGCGCATCCCCGAGCGCGTCGTGCACGCGCGGGGCACGGGAGCGCACGGCGTGTTCGAGGCGTACGGCACCGCGGAGACCGTGACGAAGGCGGGCTTCCTCAGGAAGGGGAGGAAGACCGACGTCTTCGTCCGGTTCTCCACCGTCCTCGGCTCGCGCGGGTCGGCCGACACCGTCCGGGACACCCGCGGTTTCGCGACGAAGTTCTACACCGACGAGGGCACGTTCGACCTCGTCGCCAATAACATCCCGGTCTTCTTCATCCAGGACGCCATCAAGTTCCCCGACATCATCCACGCCGGCAAGCCACATCCGGACCGCGAGATTCCCCAGGCCCAGAGCGCGCACGACACGTTCTGGGACTTCGTCTCCCTGCACACCGAGGCGCAGCACCACACGATGTGGAACATGTCCGACCGGGGCATCCCGCGCTCATACCGAATGATGGAAGGCTTCGGCGTCCACACGTTCCGGCTGGTCAACGAGGCCGGGGAGACGGTGCTGGCCAAGTTCCACTGGAAACCGAAGCTCGGCGTGCACTCCCTGACCTGGGAAGAGGCGCAGATGATCAGCGGCATGGACCCGGACTTCCACCGCCGCGACCTGTACGACGCGATCGAGGCCGGCGCGTTCCCCGAGTGGGAGCTGGGCATCCAGGTCTTCCCGGACACCCCGGAGGAGACCTTCGAGGGTATCGACCTGCTCGATCCGACGAAGGTCGTCCCGGAGGAGCTCGCGCCGGTGCAGCCGATCGGGAAGCTGACGCTGAACCGGACCCCCACGAACTTCTTCGCCGAGGTCGAGCAGGTCGCCTTCCACCCCGGCCACCTGCCGCCGGGCATCGACGTCACCAACGACCCGTTGTTGCAGGGCCGGCTCTTCTCCTACGTCGACACCCAGCTCACCCGGCTGGGCGGCCCGAACTTCTCGCAGATCCCGATCAACCGCCCGCACGCCCCGGTCAACGACATGTTCCGGGACGGCTTCCACCAGCAGGCCGTGCACGCCGGGGTCGCGCCGTACAAGCCGAACTCGCTCGACGGCGGCAACCCGTTCGTCGCGGGTGACGACGAGAACGCGTTCGTCGACGTGCCCGTCACCGTGGCCGAGTCGCGCAAGGTCCGCGCGAACCCCGTCTCGTTCGACGACCACTTCAGCCAGGCCCGCCTCTTCTGGCTGAGCATGTCGCCCGTCGAGAAGGAGCACATCATCCGCGCGTACACCTTCGAGCTCGGCAAGTGCTACCACCAGGCGATCAAGGAACGACAGCTGCAGTGCCTCGCCAACATCGACCCGGTGCTCTGCGCCGAGGTCGCCACCGGGCTGGGCCTGCCCGCGCCGGAGCCGACCGTGCCGATCGCCGACGCCATGCCCAGCCCCGCGCTGTCGCAGGTGGGGCGGGAGTGGCCGGGTGACGGCCGGACCGTGGGCATCGTCATCGACGACAACGCCGACGTCGCGGGCGTCGGCGCGCTGCGCCAGGCGGTGTTCGCCGCCGGCATGGTGCCGTTGCTGATCGCCCCGCACGGCGGCATGGTCGGAGACCTGCCGGTGCAGCGGACCTTCGCCACCGGGCGGTCCGTCGAGTTCGACGTGGTGCTGCTGGCCGCGGCGCCGGCCCCGGCCCCGGACGCCATGCCCGCGCGCGACGCCAAGGCCGGCGCGTCCGACTCCGCAACGGTGGACCCGCGGGTGCTGCTCCTCGTCGAGGAGGCGTGGCGGCACGCCAAGGCGATCGGGGCGTGGGGCGCCGGCGTCACCGTGCTGGAGCGGGCCGGGGTCGCCGGCACGCCGGGCGTCGTCGCGGGCGACTCGGCCACGGACGTCTTCGCCGCCGTGCAGCAGTTGATGGCCGCGCATCGGGTCTGGGAGCGGTTCCCCGCCACCGTCGCCTGACGCGTCCGACCGGCCAGGGGCCGTCCTCCGTGCCATCGGAGGGCGGCCCCTGGCGCTGTTCCGATGTGGCCGGCGGCGGTTGGAGCGGGTGACAGGTCGCCGCTGGCCTGGTCCGGCGCGCGTGACGCCGCGAATCATCGCCGTTACCGGCCGCAACTCACCCGCCAGGTGTCGGGGTCTTGTGACGCGGAACGGAGGTCCCTAGTATCGACGAAGTTCTCGATCGCAGCGAAAGTCTCCTGGGGCACATCGAAAGTTTCAGAAAAGGCGCTATCCATGTAAGTGCAGTAAAACAAAGGGAAACAGTGAAGCGCCTACCAGCTTGAGCTGCTCTCTTCGGGCTGCTGAAGTGCTCCGGGGCTGGGGTCCCGTCAGGTGCGGCAGGCGTCTATCAGCGCGGCGAGCGTAGCGGTCGGGTCGTACAAGGGTCGAGCTCCGTCGCTGACCACTTCGCGTGTGCCTGGGTCCACCGGGTCGAGGCGGGCCCAGTCAGGCGAGCCGATGTTGATCTCTACTTCCAGGCCGGAGGCAGTAACGAAGCGCCTCTCGGTGACCGCGCCCCACGGTTGCACCCGGGTCAGCTCACCGATACCGACATCACCGGTCCACGCGTTGTCGGCGTAGCGGTCCTCGTCGGTGGTGAGGAGCACAAGGTCGACGTCGGAGTCCGGACGGGTGGCGCCGCGAGCGTACGAACCGACCAGCAGTAGGCCGACGACATCGGCACGTTCCTCGGCCCAGCGGGTTACCCGCTCAACGACGCCTGCCATCTCGGCGGTGCGCTCGGGTGTCACGGACGGCAGGTCATGCGTCGGTTGGTCGGGGCGGGGCATCCGCAATGTCTCCTCGGGTCGCGGTCGTCACCAGCGGGTGCGTGGCGCACGCAACGCTATGGTGCCCGCCACGGTCAGCTCTGCAACCACTGACGTCCCTGTCGCGACGTCCTCCGGCGGTGCCGATCCTGCCCACGCTGCCGCATGGGGCCGACCGTGCATGCGGCATCTCCTCTTCCTGTTTAGGGGACGGCTGAATCATGCCTCTCGCCACGGTCTGTGCAAGGCCGGCACGGCCAGCGAGCCCGGCCATTGCCGTTCGCTGGGCCGCAGGCCTGGGCGACAGGTCGGCGAGGGGTTGGCGACCACATCGACGTAGCGGATAGGACCGACCTCGACGGCGCGTTCCAGCAGCCGGACGAACAGCAGCCCACGCTGTCGGGCGTTGCTCCGGTTGAACCGGAAGATGAACTCGTCCAGGTAGGACTGTAGGTGCCCGCTCTCCACGGCGCCCTGGTGCGTGCCCTCCAGCCACCGCTTACTGAGGCTGAACAGCCGGTGCACGCCGGGCAGCAGTTGATGCGCTCGCTGTCCGGAACCGTGGACGTTGATGGGCGTGTGGTTGTCCTCGCTTCCGGCGAGCGTGGCTGAGTAGCTCAGCAGCGCGTCAGTGATGATATTGCTAGCTGGTGCGATGTTGTCGCGTATGAAGGTGCCCAGCGCGCCGGCGGTGGCGTTGGGGATGATGACCAGCCGCGCCCGACCGAAGCCAGGATGACCGCCAGGAGTCCGCTCAATGGCCCCGGCGACCAGGATTTTGCCGGCGGCACCGCGACCGCGCTTGCCCGGCTTGTTTTTGCCGCCGATGAACGTCTCGTCCACCTCAACGTTGCCCGACAGCAGTTCGCGCTCGGGGACGACCATTACGTCGGGGTAGCGATGCAGCATCGTCCACGCCGTTTGGTAGCTGCCGAGGCGGAGCACGCGTTGCAGGTTCAGCGCACTGGTCCCGGCTTTCGAGGTCATCATCAGCCACGCGGCCTCAAACCACACGGTCAGTGGCGTGCGGGTGCGGTGGAAGATGGTCCCGGCTGTCGGGCTGACCCTTCGCTTGCAGTCTGCGCAGGAGTGCCGCTCGTCGAGTAGCCGCCAGGAGATGACGCACTCGCAGTGCGGGCACACGAACCCGTCCGGCCAGCGCAGCCAGTCCAGGTAGTCCAGACACGCGGCGTCATCCGGGAACCAGGCCGGAGGTCAGCCAGGCCCCCGGGATAGTGCACACCGGCCTCCGGACGTGCCAACATCCCTTTATTTACTGCACTTATATGGATAGCCCCTTTCGTGTATCGCGGACGTATCCAAAATTGCATACGCCACCACAACGGCCCTCCATCTCTGATGGGAGCATGAACCACAGCGCATCTCCGTCAGCACCGCCCCGCCGCACGCGCAGGATCGTGCTCGCCGGCCTGGCGATCCTCGGCCTGGCGAGCGTGGCGTTCGCCGTGCGCCGGCCGCTCATGATGTCCGCTCCGAGGTGCATGGCCGGGCGGTGGCACGGTTGCTTCGATACGTTCAACGGGGTACTGCTCATGATGCTGGTCGCGCTGCCGTTGGCCGCTCTGGTGGCGTGGGCTCTGGCGCGTCGCCGGCGTGCCGCCGGCGTCACATCGGCGTGGCGGATGTCGCTGGCCGAAGTGGGCATGGTCTACGGGACGGTGCCGTTCGTATGGATGACCATGATGCCCGGTCCGGGGGCCGGCATCGTCCCCGGCCGGGTGAGCCTGATCCCGCTGGGAGACCTGGTCACGATGGGGCCCGTCGGGATCGGCGGCAACCTGCTGATCTTCGCGGCGCTGGGGTTCTTCGCCCCGATACGTTTCGCGGCGCTGGCGTCCGTGCCACGAATCCTGGCACTCGGGGCAGGCTGCTCGGCCCTGGTCGAAACCGCACAGTACGTTCTGCGGCTGGACCGGGTGTCCTCCGTGGATGACGTACTGGTCAACGCCGCCGGCGCTGTGCTGGCCACGCTGGCGTCGCGCCACTGGTGGAGGATGACAGAGGAGGTGCCGTCGGGCCAGTCTGGCCCCGCGCCGGCACCGGCAGACTGAGTCGCGTGTCCAGTATGCAACTATCAGCCATACTTTTCTGATCATAAGCTTCCGGCATGCGCGTACTGATCGTGGAGGACGAGCCCTACCTCGCCGAAGCCGTCCGTGACGGTCTGCGGCTGGAGGCGATCGCCGCCGACATCGCCGGCGACGGCGACTCCGCCTTGGAACTGCTCAGCGTCAACTCCTACGACCTCGCGGTCCTCGACCGCGACATTCCCGGCCCCTCCGGCGACGAGGTGGCCCGGCGCATCGTCGCCTCCGGCAGCGGCACCCCGATCCTCATGCTCACCGCTGCCGACCGGATCGACGACAAGGCTTCCGGGTTCGAGCTCGGCGCCGACGACTACCTCACCAAACCGTTCGAGCTGCGGGAGCTCGTCCTGCGGCTGAGGGCGCTCGACCGCAGGCGCGCGTACGCCCGCCCTCCGGTCCGCGAAATCGCGGGCCTGCGGCTCGACCCCTTCCGCCGGGAGGTCTTCCGCGACGAACGCTATGTCGCGCTCACCCGCAAGCAGTTCGCCGTGCTGGAAGTCCTCGTCGCAGCCGAGGGCGGAGTCGTCAGCGCCGAAGAGCTGCTGGAGCGGGCCTGGGACGAGAACGCCAACCCGCTCACCAACGCCGTGCGCATCACCGTTTCCGCACTGCGCAAACGGCTCGGCGAACCATGGATCATCGCCACGGTGCCCGGCGTCGGCTACCGGATCGACACCGGTACGAACATCACCGACCCCGCCCCCGCCCCCGACACCGCCCGACCCGGCAGTGCGCATGCATAGAAGCCGAGGGGTCAGCGCCCGACTGAAACTCACCCTTAGCTACGCCGGGTTCCTCGCCGTCGCCGGCGCTCTCCTGCTGGCCGTGGTGTGGGGGTTCCTGCTGCGCTACGTACCCGACAATTCCCAGGGCCTCCTCGGGATCTCGCCCAACCGCTACCTCCTCGTGCGCACCTTCGCCCCCGCCGCGGCCGTGGCGATGCTCTTCCTGCTCGGGTTCGGCCTCCTGGCGGGATGGATCCTCGCCGGCCGGATGCTCGCACCACTCACACAGATCACGGATGCGGCACGGAAGGCCGGGAACGGGTCGCTGTCCCACCGGATCCGCATGAAGGGCCGCCAGGACGAATTCCGTGAACTCTCCGACGCGTTCGACTCGATGCTCGAACAACTCGAGTCCCACGTCGCCGAACAGCAGAGGTTCGCCGCGAACGCCTCTCACGAACTGCGCACCCCGCTGGCCATCAGCCGGACGCTCCTCGACGTCGCCCGCAAAGACCCCACGCGGGACCGGGACGAACTCATCGAACGCCTGCACGCCGCCAACAAGCGGGCGATCGACCTCACCGAAGCCCTCCTGCTGCTCAGCCGCGGCGACCGCGGAAACTTCACCCGCGAGAGCGTCGACCTCTCCCTGATCGCCGAAGAAGCGGCCGAAACGCTGCTTCCCCTCGCCGAACAGCGCCGGATCGCGCTGGACGTCACCGGCGGGGCGGCCCGGACCAGCGGCTCCGCCGAGCTGCTGTTGCGGATGGTGACGAACCTCGTCCAGAACGCCATCGTCCACAACCTCCCCGCCGACGGCACCGTGACGGTCCACACCGAGGCGCACGGCGGCACAAGCGTGCTGCGGGTCGAGAACACGGGTCGGCGGCTCCCCCCGGAACTGGTACCGACCCTCACCGAACCCTTCCAGCGCGGAGCGGAACGCGTACGCACCGACGAACACGCCGGCGTCGGCCTCGGCCTGGCGATCGTGCACAGCATCGTCCGCGCCCACGACGGGACCCTCGACCTCGTCCCCAGCCCCAACGGCGGTCTCCTCGTCACGGTCCGGCTGCCCGGCACGCCGTAGGCATCGTTGCCGAGTGGGCGCTCGTTCGGGCTGGCGCCGTTCTTGGCGATCAGGTCGAGCGCCAGCATCGACTCCAGAGCCGGCCCCGGAGCCGGAGCACCGCCGGCGGGCTCTGCACCCGCCAAGGGACTGTGGGACGAACGGTGTAACTCCTGATCAAGGAGCAGCACCTGATGTCCGATGGATCGATGGCCGCCGTGGATACTGCCGCGGTGGCGAAGAACGGGCCGGGACAGCCGGCGGATGGTGTCGACGCGGAGCTGGTCGCCCAGCTGGTGGAGCAGGCCCGGGCGGCCGGGTTGCAGCTGACCGGTGATGGCGGGCTGCTGCAGTAGCTGACGAAGCGGGTCCTGGAGTCAGCGCTCGAGGGTGAGATCACCGATCACCTGGGCTATGAAAAGGGCGACCTGGCGGGCAAGAACAGCGGGAACTCCCGCAACGGTATGCGGGCCAAGACGGTGCTGACCGACGTCGGCCCGGTCGAGGTCGACGTGCCGCGGGCTGATCGGTCTCTCCACGAAACTCACGCGGCCAGCGTCGATGAACCACAAGGACCCGCAGCTCAACGACACACCCACCCGCTGAGCCGCAGCCGCCGCGGACAGACCCGTCCTGATCAACTCAAAGTAGCGACGCTTGACCACCGTCGGCATCTTGTTCGGCGCGTACCTCGGCATGTGAATCCCTCCGTTCGGGATTCGCAACGTTCGCTGGAAACCGCCGGGCGACCCTATGTGGCTGGTGTAGAGGATGCGGCTCGCCCGGCCTGCTTGGCCGGGTCGATCGCCGTGCGGTGCTGGGGCACCGCCGTCTCACCGGTGAGCGAACGGTCAGATCGGCGTCTGCGGAGGTCGGTCACCGCGGAGAGAGAAGGCAGCGGGTAGCCCTGGGTTGTCACATGCGATCGGGGGTGGTGAGGCCAAGCAGATGTAGTCCTTGGTGTAGGACTCGGGCAGTGAGGTCGCACAGGGCGAGCCGGCTATCGCGTACAGGCCCGTCGGCACGCAGCACCGGGCACTGCTCGTAGAAGGTGCTGAATGTGGTGGCGAGGGTGTACAGATAGCCGGCGAGGCGGTGGAACTCCAGCGTCTCGGCAACAGTCGAGATGACAGCGCCGAAGGCGAGCAGCTCGATGGCGAGGGCGTGCTCGGCCGGGGCGGCGATGGCGATGGTCGCGTCTGCCGGTGCCGCGATGCCGGCCCGGCGGAAGATGGAGCGGATGCGGGCGTGGGCGTACTGCAGGTAGGGGGCGGTGTTCCCCTCGAGGGCGAGCATGCGGTCCCAGTCGAAGACGTAGTCCTTGACCCGGTCGGTGGACAGGTCGGCGTACTTGACGGCGCCGATGCCCACCGCTTGTGCCACGTTGGCGATGGCGGCCTCGTCCGGGCCGGGGTTCTTCTTTCGGGCCAATTCGGCAGCACGGGCTACGGCTTCGTCGAGCAACTGGATGAGTTTGAGGCTGGCGCCGGCGCGGCTGCGTAGCATCTTGCCGTCGGGGCCGAGCACGGAGCCGAAGCCGACGTGCTGGGCGACGGCTGGTGACCGTAGCCAGCCGGCTTCCCGCGCGGCCTGGTACACCATCTCGAAGTGCTGCCGCTGCGGCAGGCCGACCACGTACAACAGCCGGGTGGCGCCCAGGTCCTGCGTACGGTGGCGGATCGCGGCCAGGTCGGTTGCGGCGTACCCGTAGCCGCCGTCGCTCTTGCGCACGATCAGCGGCAGCGGCTGCCCGTCCCGGCCGGTGAAGCCGTCGGGGAACACGCAGGCTGCGCCTCCGCTCTCGCGCAGCAGCCCGAGCCGGTCCAGTTCGTCCACGACGGGCGCGAGCATCTCGTTGTAGCGGCTCTCGCCGAAGAAGTCCTTCTCCGAGAGGGCGACGTCAAGCCGGTCGTACACGGTCAGGAAGTACTTCTCCGACTCGGAGACCAGCAGCCGCCACAGCCGGCGGGTCCGCTCGTCACCGGACTGCAGGGCGACGACCCGCGCGCGTGCCCGCTGCTTGAACGCCTCGTCGGCGTCGAACTTGACCCGCGCGGCGCGGTAGAACGAGTCCAGGTCACCGACGGACAGCTCGTGGGCCGCCTCGGACTCGCCGATGTCGAGTAGGTGCTCGATGAGCATCCCGAACGGCGTACCCCAGTCCCCGAGGTGGTTCGCTTTGACCACCCGGTGGCCGAGCCACTCCAACAGCCGCACGGCGGCGTCGCCGATCACGGTCGAGCGCAGGTGCCCGACGTGCATCTCCTTGGCCACGTTCGGCGCCGAATAGTCGACCACCACTGTCTCGGCGGCGGGCGCCTCCACGCCCAGCCGAGGATCACCAGCCAGAGCGGATAGTAGCGACCCGAGGGCGCCGTCCGCGACGGTCAGGTTGATGAAGCCCGGCCCGGACACCTCCACCGCGCACATGTCGACCAGCTCGGCGTGGGCGATCACGTCAGCGGCGATCGCCCGTGGCGGGCGACCCAACCGCCGTGCCAGCGACAGGACCCCTTCGGACTGGAAGTCCGCGTGCTGTGAGCGCCGCACGGCAGGCTCGACAGGTTCGCCGGCAACGACCGCGTAGGCCGGGGCCAACCGGTCGGCCAGCAGATTCTCCAGATTCATGGGGTACGCCAATCAGCTTCGACCCGCCCCATCAGGGGCGGATGCTTCGAATGGTTGGGAAGCGGATCGATCGGCGACCACATGGGACCGGCGGGCTCGATCCGCCGGTCAGCAGACGTGGGTCAGCTCAGGCGGTCGAGGGCGGCTCGCAGGCGAGCCACGGTTCGCTCACGGCCGAGGACCTCCAGTGATTCGAACAGCGGCAGCCCGACCGTGCGGCCAGTGACCGCGACCCGGACCGGGGCCTGCGCCTTACCCAGCTTGAGTCCCCGCTCGGCACCGATTTCCTCTAGTGCCGCCTTCAACGTCTCGGCCCGCCACTCCGCCACCGCGAACGCATCGACGACTGCGGCGAGCAGCTCGGCGGCGTCGGCCTTCATCGCCTTCGCCCACGCCGCCTCATCGGCGGGTGGCTCGTCCAGGAAGAGGAAGTCCACCATCGGCACGATCTCGGACAGCACGCTGATACGGGTCTGAGCCAGTTCGGCGACCGCCGCGAAGGCATCCGCGTCGTACGCCTCTGCCCGCCACGGCAGGCTCTCGCTGCGCAGCCACGGCTGGCACGCCTCGATGAACGCCTCGACCGACATGCCGCGGATGTACTCGCCGTTGAACGCCCGCAGCTTCTTCACGTCGAAGAACGCCGGCGACGGGTTGACGTCCTCGAGCCGGAACTCCGCGACGATGTCGTCCCAGGGCACGATCTCCCGGTCGCCGGACGGCGCCCACCCGAGCAGCATCAGGTAGTTGCGCATCGCCTCAGGCAGGTAGCCCTCGGCGCGGAAGTCCTCCAACGCCACCCGGTCCCGCCGTTTGGACAGCTTCTGCCGCTTCTCGTTGACGAGGATCGGCGCGTGCACCCACACCGGCGGCTCCGCGCCCATCGCCTCCCACAGCAACTGCTGCTTCGGCGCGTTCGGCAGGTGCTCCTCCGCCCGGATCACGTGCGTGATGCCCATGACCATGTCATCGACCACATTCGCCAGCAGGAACACCGGCGATCCGTTACCGCGCGCGATCACGAAGTCCTCGATCAGCGCGTTGTCGAAGGTCGGCTTTCCTCGTACCAGGTCGACGATCACCGTCGAACCCTCGTGCGGCGTACGGAACCGCACCGCCCGGCCATCCCCGGCAGGCAAGCCGCGGTCACGGCAGAAACCGTCGTAGCCCTTGTGCTCGCTCCCGGTGCGGGCGTTTACCTGATCACGGGAGCAGTCGCAGTAGTAGGCGAGTCCTAAGGCGAGGAGCCGCTCGATGGCCTCGCGGTGGTGCTGGGCAAAATCCGACTGGAACAGCGGGCCCTCGTACTCCTGCGGGCCGATACCGAGCCACGCCATCGCGTCGAGAATGCCCTGCACCCACTCCGGCCGGTTACGCGCCGCGTCCGTGTCCTCGATCCGCAGCATCATCGTCCCACCCGACTGTCGGGCCAGCACCCAGTTGAACAGCACCGACCGGGCGTTGCCGACGTGGAACATGCCAGTCGGCGAAGGGGCGAAACGGACACGAATCGTGGAACTAGACACGGCCCACAGCCTACGGCCGCACCGCGATCAGCACCGCCGATATTCGCCCGACCCGGGCTCCCGACATCGACGAACTGCCGGATGTCCGCCTCGGCGGCAAGGAATGCCCGCTGCGGATGAGGAACCGCCGGGACTGCGCTATGACGACTACCGTCCGAGCGGCTCGGCTGTCCACTGCGCGGCCGTGAGGGGTCCACGAACGAGGGGGAAGACCACCCCGGCCGCCGCCGCGCCGAGCACGGCGCCGACAACCGTCTGGGCCACCGAGTGCTCTCGCAGCCGGACCCGAGACCAGGCGATCAGGCCGACGACCAGCCAGGCCAGGTAGAGCCACGGCCCGAACACGAGAACAAGCGTCGTAGCCGTGCCCGTCTTCAGGCACCCAGGCTGACCGCTGTGCTGTCGGCGAAAGCGACCGCCTTCATACCCCGGTCCGGGTGGAGCCAGTCGCGCCGGGCGGCTTCGTCGTAGCCCTGTTCCTTGGCCAACGAGGAGGCAAAGGCGCGCGGTGCCTCGGCGAGTCTGACGTCGCGCCAGGTCTGCCAGTCGTCCGGTCCGAGGCGGCGCGCGCAGGTCCCCACTTTGTTGATCCTTCCATTTCGTCATGCCGACGCTACGAACGGCGGCAGACGCAGCGGATCGGAACAGCGGACTTGGTAGCAGCCGCCGGGATGTCAGGTGTGAGCGGCGTAACCACGAGCCGACCGAGCTGAACGACCACCTGGCGCCGCTCGACGGCGCTTCCACCCGAGCCGCGCTCGCATCGAGGCCTGGTCGTATCGCCCACGGCGATCCACACCAGACGGATTCGGCGCGTCTCAGGGCGACGCGGCGTCTCCGACGCGGGCCCGCGTCGCGCCGAACGCAAGGCGCAGCCGGCTCTTCAGGCCGGATTCCCTCGCCTGAACGATGCCTCAGCGTAAGCGCGCGTAACCGATCTGCCGCTTTTGATTTCGTCTGTCCTTACAGGATGTAGGGACGTTTGTGCATTGTGGAGTTTGATCATTAGAGTCCCCGCGAGACGTAACTTAAGACACGGGGGAGGGTTCGTGGCACGTCGTATGACTGCCACCGTCCGTTCATGCCTTGCGGTGGCCACAGCCGCGCTGACGGCGGTGGCGCTTTTTGGCATACCGGGCGAACCGGCCGACATCGTGGCGGCCGGTCCCGACGGCGTGACGGGTGGAGTGGAGGACCGGTCCGACGAGTTCGTGTCGCTGCGGACCGCCCGAAAGACCGGCAAGAAGGTTCAGGTCAAGAGCCTCACCTCGGCAACGACCGAGGTCTACGCGCTGCCGGACGGGCAACTCCGAGCCGAGATCTCCGCCGGCCTGCAGCGGTTCCGCCGGGCTGGCGAGTGGATCGCGGTGGACCTCACCTTGCACGCAGCGGCTGACGGTTCGGTCGCGCCGGCGGCCCACCCGAACAACCTGAAGATTTCCGGCGCGGCCGGGCCGGGCCAGCACGAACTCGTCTCCCTCGGCACCGGTTCGGCCCGGATCGCCATGGGATGGACGGGCACGCTGCCCGCCCCGGTCCTGGCCCGCAACCGCGCCACCTACCCGGACGCCCTGCCCGGTGTGGACTTGGTGGTGGAGGCGAACCGAACCGGCTTCGAGCAGTTCCTCGTGGTCAAAACGCGGGCCGCTGTCGACCAGGTCGCGAAGGTCACCTACCCGCTCACCGGGCCCGGTGCGGTCGGCGCGAGCCGGGGACGGGACGGCGTCATCACTGTGACGGACGGCGCCGGCAAGCAGACGGTCCGCATTCCGGCGCCGCTGATGTGGGACGCAACGACGACGATCGCCGGGTCACCCGCTGTGCGCCGCCCCGTCGGGGTCGCGCTGGCCCGGCGGCCTGACGGCGTCGACCTGACCCTGGCACCGGACATGGCGTGGCTGCGCAGCAACTCCACCGTTTTTCCGGTCACCATCGACCCGAGCGTGGTCAACCCGCTGCCTACTTTCGACACCTACGTCGCGCAGGGTGACACGACGACCAACGAGACGCAAAAGGACCTCCAGTTCGGCCGGATGACGGCCACGGTCCTGACGCGATCGTTCCTGACCTGGGACACCACCGCGCTACGCGGCAAGCAGATCACCGATTCTTCCGTGTCGTTCTGGAACTTCTGGTCCGCCTCCTGCGTCGGGCAGGAATGGGGAATCTGGTCGACGACCGAGGCGACCAGCGCGAGTAACTGGACCAACAAGCCGTCCCTGATCGGTGCCAAACCACACGCCACCACGAGCGCCACCGTCGGCGGGACCAGCTGCGCGGACGGCTGGGTCTCAATCGACGGCAAGGGCTTCTTCCAGGCGGCGGCAGACGCCAACAGCACCAAGGGCTTTATGGGCCTGCTCGCGACGGATGAGACCAGCACCGCCGCCTTCAAGCAGTTCCGCTCCGCGGACGGGGACGCGCCGTCGGAGGATCCGAAGGCGAGCGTCACCTACAACTCGTACCCGACGGTGACCACGCGGGCGACGGTGCCGACCTCGACGTGCGCGACGGGCGCGAGCCGCCCCGTCGTCAACTCGCTCACCCCACAGCTCAAGGCGACCGTCGCCGACGCCGACGCCACCGCGATGTCGGTCACCTTCGAGTGGTGGGCGATGAACGCCGACACCGCGATCGGTTCGACCACCTTCACCAACGTCGCCTCCGGCGCCACCGCCAGCGCGACCGTTCCGGCTGGAGCCTTCGTCGACGGCGGTATCTACCGCTGGCGGGTCAAGGCTGCGGACGGCACCGCCGGTAGCGACAAGTGGTCGTCGTTCTGCGAGATGAGCGTCTACACGACGGTCGCGCCGGTCACCGGTTGCCGCGGCGGGACGGAGAGCGACTTCAACGGCGACGGGATCACCGACATCGCCGTCGCCGACCCGGAAGTGACGGTCAACGGCCAGATCGAGGCCGGTCAGATCCACGTCACGTATGGCGGGACCGGTGCGGTACAGACCCTCAACGAGAGCAACTCCCAGGTGCAGGGGACAGTCGAAATCGGGGACCGCTTCGGCACCTCGATCTCCAGCTACGACGCCAACAATGACGGCTGCACCGACCTCGCCGTCGGGGTGCCCGGCGAGGATGTCGGCACGCCGTCCCTCGCCGACGTGGGCGTGGTCTACGTGCTGCTCGGCGCGCCGGCTGGTCTGGCCAAGGGCCCGGCCTCGCTCACCTACCACCAGGATATGGCCGTCATTCCGGACTCGGGCGAGGCCGGCGATTCGTTCGGCTACTCGGTGGCCGGCAGCCGGACCGCCTCCGGCGAGCCCTTTCTGGTGATCGGCGTCCCGGCTGAGGACATCGGCACGGGCATGGACACGGGGCTCGTGCACTACCTGCGCGGCAACATCAACGTCGCGCTCTCCCAGGGCGGTGGCATCCCCGGTGCAGCTGAGATCGACGACCGCACCGGGTACGCGGTGACCGCGTCGACCTACCACTGGGCGGTCAGCTCGGCCGGAGAGGCGATTGGCGCTGAGGCGTTCGCGGGTTTTGTCAACGTCTTCACCCATGAACTGGTCTCCGGTCTGCCGAAGCTGGCTGCGGCGGTCGGGGAGAACTCCGCCGGGGTGTCGGGGGACGCCGAGGCTAACGACAACTTCGGCAAGTCCATCTCGCTCGCGCCGTACCGGCCGGTCGGGGCGCCGACCGGTACGGCTGAGTCACTGCTGGCAGTCGGCGCGCCCGGCGAGGATCTTGACGGGGTCGCGGACGCCGGGATGGTGCAGCGCTTTCACATCAAGACGACTGGTTTCACCGAGTTGCTGCCCGCCATAACGCAGTCCACCGCGGGGATCGCCGGTGACAACGAGGACGGCGACTACTTCGGCGAGGTAGTGCTGCTGGTCAACACCGCCCCGGCCGCCGAAGCCACGGACCAGACCCTGCTGCTGGCGGTCGGAGTGCCTGGTAAGGACCCGACCGGCACGACAGACGCTGGGGAGGTGCATGTCTTCGCGGCCGCCGCGACAACGATCACGGCTGACACGACCGTCTCCCGCAAGTCGGGCAGCCTGCCCGGTGCGCCGATTGGTCAGGAGTTGCTCGGCACCTCACTCGCCGGAACCTCGGCGCAGCTTTACGTCGGCAGCCCGTACGGCGTCGCCGCCGTCTACGGCTTCGCCTGGTCGGACCTGGCTGCTGGCTCCGCCGCCGTCAAGCAGACCTGGCAGCCCGGTGTGGGCGGCATCCCGGCCGGCGAGACCGCCTTCGGTGCGGCGATCAGCTGATGGAACGGACGAACATGTACATGTCAACGGGGAGGGACCTCACGGTGAGTCGTACACGGAGACGGGGTCGGCTCTTCACGCTCGGCCTCATGGTCGGTCTCGCCGGCCTGATCTCGTCGTCAGCGTACGTCGGGCAACAACCGTCGGACCCGGTACCCGCACCGGTCGCCGCGGTGGAGGAGAACCCGGTCCGGGACACCGAGGCCGAGGCCGTCCTGGCGGCCGCAGCGCTCAACCAGCCGGTCGAGGTGCTCGCGTTCCGCGACGAGTACCGTGACGTCTTCGCCCAGCCGGACGGCACGCTGATCGCCAACGACCACGCCCATCCGGTGCGGGTCATCCAGGGCGACACCTGGGTGCCGACCGATGCCACTCTGGTGCGGAACACCGACGGAACCATCACCCCCAGGGCGGCGCTGATTGGGATGCGCGTGTCCAGCGGTGGCTCCGATCCGCTCATGGTGGTCCGGCGCGACGACCAGGTGATGACGCTTACCTGGCCGTACGCCCTGCCGGCGCCGGTGCTCACCGGCGATCAGGCCCTCTACCCGGAGGTCTTCAAGGATGTCGACCTCGTGGTCAACGTGACAGTGGAGGGCTTTTCGCACGTCATCGTCCTGAAGACCCCCGAGGCGGCGAACACGCCCGAGCTGCAGGGGCTGAAGCTCGGCGTCTCCGGGGAGAACCTCAATATCCAGGAGACGGCGGAGGGCGGTGTCGTCGCGCTCGACCCGGCCACCAACAACCCGGTGATGGAGGCCGACGCCCCGACCATGTGGGACAACGGCACGCCGACCGGTGAGGGCATCGAGTCCGCCACCACCGCCAAGACGACCTCCGGAGCGCTGGCCGGCGAGTCGACCACGCGCACCACCACCGGAACGAATCTGGAGACGGCGCGAGGGCCGGAGGACAGCTCGGCCGTCAAGCCGGTCGACCTCAGCTACGCCAACGGCTCGCTGACGCTGAAGCCCGACGCCGCGATGCTGACCAGCCCGGACACCCACTGGCCGGTCTACCTGGACCCCGTCTGGCAGGCGACGACCAAGAGCGCCTGGGCAATGGTCGACAGCGGCTACCCCGTCGAGGAGTACTGGAAGTTCGACGGCAATCGGCACGAGCGGATCGGTCTCTGCCCGGAGCAGTGCAACAACTCCAAGGTCAAGCGGGTGATCTACACCCTGGCCACGCCGTATTCCGGCAAGACGATCCTCAGCGCCGAGTTCCGGGTCACCATGCAGCACGCGTGGAACACCACCGCCCGGGACGTACAGCTCTACCTGTTGCCAAAGGGGATCAGCTCGTCGACGAACTGGAACAACCAGCCGGGCGGATCCAACTGGAGCACCGGAGCCAACTGGCTCGCGACCAAGGCGCTCAGCAGCACCCAGGCAAGCTGCACCTCGACCAACCAGAACGCGAGCTGGGACGCCAAGGAGGCGGTACAGCTCGCGGCGACCAACGGCTGGGGCAACGTGACGCTTGGTCTGAAGGCTGAGACCGAGAGCAACTACCAGCACAGCAGGCGATTCTGTGACAACGGACTGCTCTCGGTGCGCTACAACCGGGCGCCGCTGATCGCGAACCAGTCCGAATTGACCATGTCCCCGGGCGGCGCCTGCGTCTACGGCACCGGTCAGCCCTATGTGGACACCCCGCCGAGGCTCTCCGCCGTGCTCCGCGACCCGGACCACTCGTCCGCGAACACTGAGCAGATCAAGGCCGAGTTCAGGGTGAGCTGGCGGGCCGAGGGCGCCAGCGCGGACACCGTCCGCAGCTACACCACCCCGCTCAAGGCCAGCGGATCGATCTTCACGTACCAGACCCCGGCGGACATCCCGCAGGGCCCCCCGATCTCCTGGGAGGTTCGAGCCAGCGACAACACCAGCTGGGGGCCGTGGAGTGCCGACGGGTCCCGCAATCCCTGCCAGTTTTTTTTCGACACGGCCAGCCCGGCCGCGCCGGACATCGACTCGCCGGATTTCCCCGAGTTGAACAACGACGACGAGGGGTCCGTCTGCAAGACCGACGAGGAGTGGCACGAGAAGCTGGGGATCCAGACCAGCTTCACCTTCGATTCGGCCGCCGATGACGTGGTCGAGTACCGCTGGGGATTCAACGAAAACCCGTCGCCTACCAACATCAAGAAGCCGACGTCGGCCGGCGGCCCGGTGACCATCCAGTGGACGCCGGACAAGGAGGGGCCGTGGACGATCAACGTCCAGGCCGTGGACCGGGCGGCTCGCCCCAGCAACATCGCCTCCTGCAGCTTCCGGGTCGGCAAGCGGCCACCGGCCGCCCAGTGGCCCCTTTCCGAGGTGATGGGCTCGACCGAGGCGCTGGACGTGCTCGGTGGGCACGACGCCATCCCCGGCAGCGGCGCAAAGTTCGGTGTGGCGGGACCGGGTGGGGCATACGACACCGCGGTGGAGCTCGACGGCAGCTGGAACGGATACCTTGCCACCACCCACACCGGCATCGTCGACACCTCCGGCAGCTTCACCGTGGCGGCGTGGGTGAAGACCACGGATCCCAGCCGTCGGCAGGTCGCCATCAGCCAGGATGGAACCGGTGAGCCCGGGTTCAGCCTGGGTATCGAGGGTGGTTCCTGGGTGTTCCGGATGCCGGTCACCGAGGTCACCTCACTAGGTGAGTGGAAGGTGTCGGTCGCCGGCGCGACCACGAACTGGACGTACCTGACCGCGTCCTATGACGGCGTCGCGAAGAAGATCTCCCTGCAGGCGGACGGGAGCACCCCGGTCACCGCTGACCGGCGCTCGCTGACGAAGTCGCGCGGCGCGGTCCAGCTCGGCCGACGCCTGACCAAGACCGGCTACACCGATCACTGGACTGGTGCGCTGGCCGACGTCTCTTTGTTCGACCGGCCGATCCTTTCCGCCGAGGTGACCGGGCTCAAGCAGACCGCCCTCAACCGCAAGGCGTACTGGCAGCTGAACAGCGCGTCCGGCCAGGTCAGTCCCGAGTACGGCACCGGGGCCGCGATGACGCTCGGGTCCGGCGCGTCGATCTACAAGAGTCCGATCCCGACGACCGCGCCACTGCTCGGTGCCGGGCACCTCAAGCTGACCGGCCACGTGACCAGTCATGCCAGCACGACGGTCAACGCCAACATGGCGGGCAGCTTCACCCTCGCCGCCCGAACACGGCTGACCAGCAGCTGCAAGGGCACTCCGATGACCCTGTTCTCCCAGAAGGGCGCCCACAACAGCTCGGTCATCGTCCGATGCAATACCGACGGTTTCTGGGAACTCGCCGTGCCGGGCGCCGACACGGTCGGCAGCGCTGGTGAAACGTATCCAGCCGAGGTCCCGCCGAGGACCATCACCAAGGGCGATTTGGTCGCGCTGGTCTACAACGGCTACACGCGCGAACTGCTGCTCTACGTCAACGCGGAGGTCATCAGCTCGGCGCAGCTCACCGTGCCGTTCAACGCGGTCGGCGGCCTGCAACTGGGCCGGGCCTTCATCGACGACCAGTTCCGGGAGCACCTTTCCGGAGCGGTCGACGACGTCCGGGTCTACGACGGCGTCGCCGAGAAGACCGTGCTTCAGCGGCTCAACATCGTCGCCAAGGAACAGCCCAACCTCTGATCGCCCCGGTCGTCGGGTCGCCCACCGTCGGGCGCCCCGACGGCCCCTGCCGACTTCCCTCTGTCCACCCACCCCGTGGAGGGTTGATGTTCTCCCGACTCATGGTCTCCTCCGGCGTACTCCAACGCCGGATCGTGCGACCGATGTCCTGGGCGATGGCCGGTGTGATGGGCGTGAGCCTCATCCAGGTCGCCGCCGACCCCGCCGCCGCCGCCGAGCGGAAACGTCCGTCCGCTGCCGGCTCCAGCAAGACCCTGCCGAACCGCAAGCCACTCGGCGTGAAGCCGCGCAAGGACAATCCGGCGGCAGCGGCCGCGACCACCAAGCCGGCCAAGGTCACTTGGCCGGCGGCGGGCGCCACCGAGATCGCCGTACCCGCAGCGCCGCCTCCGACCGGTGCCCGCGCCACGGCAGCCGCGCCGGCCGCGACCGGGAAGGCCGGGGGCCTCTCCGTCTCGGTGTCCGCACCGCGATCGTCAGCCCCGAAGGCGGGCGCCGCCGCGGCGGCGGCCCCCGAGGCATCGGCATCGTCGCCAAGCAAGGTCCGCATCGAGGTGCTCGATCGCAAGGCGTCCGAGCGGGCCAGGGTGGACGGTCCGCTGGTACGGGTGAAGCGCGCAGACGGCCAGCACGCCACCGGCGACGTGCAGCTCGGCGTCAGCTACGACGGCCTGGCCGGCGCCTATGGCGGTGACTTCGGCGCCCGCCTGCGACTGGTGAGGCTGCCTGAGTGCGCGCTGACCACCCCGGAGAAGCAGTCCTGCGCCGCCGAGCCGGTGCCGACCGTCAACAACGGTGACACCCGTACCCTCTCCGCGCGCGTGAGCGCCCCAGCGACCGGCGCGACCTTCGCCCTCGCCGCGACGGACTCCTCGTCGCAGGGTGACTTCGGCGCCAGCAAGTTGGCGCCGTCGTCGAAGTGGTCGGTGGCCCCGTCGACCGGTGGCTTCTCGTGGACCTATCCACTGCGCACGCCCCCGGTCGCCGCCGGTGGAGCGCCGGGGATCACGCTGGCCTACTCCTCGCAGTCAGTCGACGGGCGCACCGCGACGACCAACAACCAGGGCTCCTGGATCGGCGAGGGCTTCAGCTACGAGCCGGGCCACATCGAGCGGCGGTACAAGTCATGCGCCGACGACGGCCAGACGCAGTACGCCGACCAGTGCTGGGCGTACGACAACGCGACCATCATGCTGAACGGCAAGTCCACCGAGCTGGTCCAGGACGGCAGCACCTGGCGGTTCGCCACCGACGACGGCTCGAAGGTCGAGCGGTTCACCGGTGCGGTCAACGGTGACAACGACGGGGAGCACTGGCGGGTCACCACCACCGACGGCACCCAGTACTACTTCGGCCTCAACCGGCTGCCCGGCTGGACGGTCAACAAGGAGGAGACCGCTTCCACCTGGACCATGCCGGTCTTCGGTGACGACGCGAACGAGCCATGCAAGAAGGCGACGTTCGTCGATTCCTACTGTGACCAGGCGTGGCGGTGGAGCCTCGACTACGCCAAGGACCGCTACGGCAACGTCACCTCGTACTTCTACGACCGGGAAACCAACTACTACGCCCGGGCCAAGCGCACCGACCTCAACGGCGTGGCCTACCACCGCGGCGGCTACCTCAAGCGGATCGACTACGGCCAGCGCGACAACGCCGTCTACACCACCAACGCCCCCGCCCGGGTCCGCTTCCAGACCGGTGAGCGATGCCTGCCGGCCACCGGCATCGACTGCGACCCGCAGGACCTGACCACCACGACGGCGCCGTACTGGCCGGACGTCCCGTTCGACCGCAACTGCGCCAAGGACACCAAGTGCAAGCCCGACCAGCTCACCCCGACCTTCTGGACCCGGGCCCGGCTGACCGGCATCACCACCGAGATCCGGGAGGGCACCACCTGGACCCCGGTGGACCAGTGGAAGCTGGACCATCTACTCACCGACAACGGTGACGGGTCCCGCACCCTCTGGCTCAGCAAAATCACCCACACCGGCATGTACGGCACCGACATTGAGATGCCGTCCGTCGAACTGGGTGGCCTTCAGTTGCCCAACCGGATCGACCGGGACAAAGACAACGTTGCCCCGCTCATCCGCTTCCGGCTGGCCACCGTCTGGACCGACTCGGGCGCCCAGATCGACGTCAACTACGCCACGCCCGACTGCACCCAGACGACCCTGCCCACCGAGGGCAACAGCACCCGGCGCTGCTATCCGGTGAAGTGGAATCCGCTCGGTAGCGCCGGCCAGATCACCGACTGGTTCCACAAGTACGTCGTCGCCGCGGTCATCGAGACCGACCGGACCGGTGGTGCGCCGGACATGGTCACCAAGTACGACTACCTCGACGGCGCCGCCTGGCGGCACGCGGAACCCGACGGGATCTCCGACCCGAAGGACCTCACCTGGAGTGAGTGGCGAGGCTACGGCCGCGTGGTGGTCACCGCGGGCAGCGGCCAGGTGCAGACCACCAAGACCGAGTACCGGTACCTGCGCGGTATGCACGGGGACGAGCTCCCGACCGGCGACATCCGGGATGAACGGGTGAAGGATTCGGCGGGCGTCGAGCACATCGACTACGACGAGTTCTCCGGGCACCAGTTGGAGACGCGGTCATTCGACGGCGCGACCGAGGTCAGCAAGAGCATCGCGACGCCGTGGCGGCACAACACCGCCACCGAGTCGCACGACTGGGGCGCCAAGAAGGCCTGGTTCACCAACACCCAGACGACGCGCGACTTCATCGCCCTGGCCGCCGGCGGTTGGCGGGAGACGAAGGCCACCTCCACCTTCGAGACCGACTTCGGCCGGACCACCGTGACGGAAAACCTCGGCGACGTGAACGTCACGGGCGACGAGGCGTGCACCCGTACCTTCTACGCCGACAACCCGACCGCCCACCTCTACAACCTGGTGTCCCGGGTGGAATCCGTGTCGGTCAAGTGCTCCGACACCCCGGACCGCAAGACCCAGGTCATCTCCGACACCCGCACGCTCTATGACGGCGAGGCGTTCGGGGTGACGCCGACCGTTGGAAACCCGACCCGCTCCGAGCGGCTGAAGAGCCACGACGGTACGACGGCCACCTACATCACCGCCGCCGAAGGCAGCTTCGATTCGTATGGCCGGCCGCTGACGGCGACCGACGCCATGGGTCGGGTCACGACCACGGAGTACACCGAGACGAACGGTCTGACCACCAAGGTCAAGGAGACCAACCCGCTCGGTCACGCCACGACCACCGATTACACCCCCGCCTGGGGCAGCCCGGTCACCCAGATTGACCCGAATCAGCTCAAGAGCGTGCTCGAGTACGACGCGCTGGGCCGGCTGAGCAAGGTGTGGATGCCGGACCGGACCGGCGCGACCGGGCTCTCGCCGAGCATCAAGTACACCTACCTGGTCCGCAAGGACAAGCCGGTCGCGGTCAAGACGGAGAAGCGGCAGAACGACGGCAGCTACAGCGTCGAGTACAAGCTGCACGATGGCCTGCTCCGCCCCCGGCAGATGCAGACCGAGGGCCCCAACGGCACCCGGATGATCGCGGACACCTTCTACACCGCCACCGGCAAGCTGGACAAGACATTCGCCACCTACAACGTCGCCGGAGCGCCGACCGACGGGATCTACCCGGCCCGCAACGGTGAGGTCGAGGGGCAGACGCTCTACGTCTACGACGGCGCGGACCGGGTCCGGGCGGAGATTTCCGCCGTGGCCGGCACCGAGAAGTGGCGCACCTCCACCACCTACGGTGGCGACCGTGTCTCGGTGGACCCGCCGGAGGGCGGCACCCCCACCACGACGATCACCAACGCGCTCGGGCAGACGACCGAATTGCTGCAGTACAAGGGCGACGCCCCGTCCGGCGCGTCCGACAAGACTCAGTACACCTACACCCGGTCGGGTCAGATCGCCACCGTGACGGATCCGGCGGGCAACAAGTGGAACCACGAGTACGACCAACTCGGGCGCAAGATCAAGTCCATCGACCCGGACACCGGCACCGCGACGTACAGGTACGACAACCTGGATCGGATCGTCAGCACCACCAACGGTGTGAACGAGACGATCAGCACGAAGTACGACGAGATCGGCCGTAAGTCCGCTGTCTACAAGGGTGCCGTCGACACGGGTGTGCTGCTGAGCAGCTGGGTCTACGACCAGGAGATGCTCGGGAAGCTCTCCTCGACCACCCGGTACGTCGACGGGGCCGAGTACACCACCTACGTCGGCACCTATGACGAGTTCTACCGGCCGCACGCCACCTACTACCAGATCCCGGAGCAGGCCGGGGTCGAGCTGGCCGGGCTGTACAGCTTCGCGACGGAGTACAACTCCGACGGCACGGTCTCAGCCATCGGCATGTCCGACGGTGGTGGCTTGCCGTTTGAGAGCATCGCCTACACCTACGACAGCCTGGAGCGGCTGACCGCCACCACGGGCGACGTCCCCTACCTGACCGACGTCGACTACTCGGCGACCGGCGAGGTGATCCAGACCGAGGCAGCACTGGGCGCCAACAAGGTCTGGTCGACGTACGGATACGAGCAGGGTTCCAAGCGGCTGATCCACCAACGGCTGGACCGCAGCGGCGCGCCGATCATCGACATCGACGCCCGCTACAGCTACGACGCGTCGGGCAACATCACCCAGATCGCGGACACGCCCTCGGGAACCCGCGACGTGCAGTGCTTCACCTACGACTACCTGCGCCGGATGGAGCGGGCGTGGACGTCGGCGAGCACCGCGACCGACCCATGCGCCGGCGGCCCGTCGGTCACCGGTGTGGGCGGGGTGGCTCCCTATCACCACTCCTACACCTTTGACGCGGTCGGAAACCGCAAGACGGAGTCGCAGTTCGCTACCAACGGCACCTCGCTCGTGGAGCGTTCGTACAAGTACCCGGCCGCGGGTGCGTCACAGCCGCACACGCTGCGCGAGATGACCGAGACCACCGCCGGGGGGTCGAAGCTCTACAGCTACGACTACGACGCCGCCGGCAACACGAAGCGGCGCACCAAGGTCGGCGAGAACCAGACCCTGGCCTGGGACGCCGAGGGCAACCTCGAGTCGGTCACCGACGCCGCCGGCAAGAAGACCAGCTACCTCTACGACGTCGATGGCTCGCGGATGCTCCGCAAGGAGCCGGGCACCACCACGCTCTACCTGCCGGGGATGGAGGTCCGGCTCAACCACGCCACCCGTGCGACCGACGGCACCCGCTACTACTCGCTGCCCGGCGGCGGCACGATCGTCCGCAAGCTCAACGGCCTGCACTACGTCGCCTCCGACCACCACGGCACCGGCCAGGCGACGGTCAGCGAGACCGGTGCGATCATCCACCGCCGGAGCACCCCGTTCGGCGAGGCCCGCGGCACGCAGCCAACGGCAGCGCAGTGGCCGAGCGAGAAGGGCTTCGTCAACGGCAACCAGGACTCGACAACGGGCCTGGTGAACATCGGAGCCCGCGAGTACGACACGATCACCGGTCGGTTCATCTCGGTCGACCCGATCATCGACATCAACGACCCGCAGCAGATGCACGGGTACGCGTACGCCAACAACAACCCCATCTCGTTCTCGGACCCGGACGGCCTCAAATCCTGCTCGGACGACCGCTGTGGCCCCGGCGCCGATTTCGTGGACCTCGCCGGCAACTACCACAAGGTCAAGGGCCACAACGACGGCTGCTCCGGCTGCTCCGGCAGCTGGGACCCTGACGCGCCCCACCAGTACAAGCCACAGAACTTCGGCAAGACGTGGGGCCAGGACGCGAACGCGGCCGCGGCGGAGCGTCTGCGGCAGGAACGCATCGCCAAGGCCAAGCAGGTGCTCCTCGACTCGGCCAAGGCCCTGGCGAAGATCGCCATGGATGAGTTGGGCATCACCGACGCGCTCGACTGCTTTACCAAGGGTGACATGGGTGGCTGCCTCAACACGGCCATCGCCGTGGCCGGCTCCTTCGTCGGCGGCTTCCTCGGAAAGCTCGCCACGAAGTACGGCGCGCCGTGGCAGTGGGCGAAGGCGGCCGCGCTCGCCAGCCGGGTCAAGGGGCTACTCGGCGATCTGATCGACGGCGTCAAGACGTTGTTCAGCGCGTGCCGCAAGCACAGTTTCGCGCCTGGCACGCTCGTTCTGCTCGCCGACGGCTCGCTGCGCGCGATCGAGAAGTTGAAGCCGGGCGACAAGGTCGTCGCTTCCGAGCCGGACTCAGGCAAGACCGAGCCCCGTACGGTAGTCGCCACCCACATCAACCACGACACCGACCTCACCGACCTGGTCATCACCGTTGAGGGTGGTCGGGACGTCCTGGTCAAGACCACCCAGCACCACCCGTTCTGGAGTGAGGACCGACAGAACTGGGTGCACGCCGAGGAACTTCGGCAGGGTGAAGCGCTCCTTGCGACCAACGGTGCTGCGGCGACCGTCAGATCGGTCAGGTCGTACGGCGGCGCTGCTGTCATGCACGACCTGACGGTCGAAGCCCTTCACACCTACTATGTGATCGCCGGCACAACGCCTCTCCTCGTACACAACTGTGGGGGTACCGCGGCAGCTGATGACGGCTGGACACGTGTTGGGCGATGGATGCATCCCGATGAGCAGGCGGGCATGCGCGATACTGGCAATATTCAGTGGAACGACCAGGGAACACACCGTGTGGCCAACCCGCCGGCGCCCGACACCTACCGGGTTGCGCCTCGAGGGGATGTCTACGTGGAATACGAAGTTCCAACGGGCGCGCTCCGTCCGCACAGCCAAGGCACTTCTATCATCTATGGTCCGAACTCGTTGCAGGCACGATTGCCTGGACGAGCCCAAACTGGTGACGTCCGGTTCCGTAACATGTCGAATCCGAGGTGATGTGATGTCTGAGGTGAGCCGAATAAATCTGGACACGGTCGTCTCCTGGCGTGACCGCAACGGCGCCGAGCTGGCATCGCGGGGTGTCGAATCAAGGCTCGTTGGCCCGACGGCAGGACGAAGTAAGGACTCAGCTACGGTCGAGTTCATCTCACCCGAATGCCTCGTGGCTGCAACCATCTGGGACTCAGGCGAGAGCGAAGTGATCACAGCGTTCGTTCAAGGTGACGATGACCCCGCCGTGACTGTCCAAGACCTTATCGACTCCCAGGCCGTAATAGCGTTGCTTGATCGCATCGCCTTCGACTTAACGGCTAACCGGAATGACGGGTGACATCGCATATGCGTAAATGGTTTGTGGCTCGGCATGTATTCGGTTGTAGCGTCTCGGGGGCTTCGAAGCCTTCGAGTGCGTTCGGGGTGCGGGCGTCACGGACATATATCCAGACGGGATGACTTTGCAGCTCCACGAGTAGTGGAACAACTCCGGGGCGTACTCGCTTCGCAACTTCGTGTGTAGAAGTGCGTGGCGGTGCGCCCCGGTTGATGTCAGGGTTGATGTCAGATACCTCGAGCGTATGCGAATTTGCCGATCTGACTGTCCAGGCTGGATGCCGAAGTTGCGGCTTCTCGTTGGCACGGCGCGTAGCGACGTGGCGTCGATCCCCGGAAGCCGGCGCGTGGGTAGACCCGTGATGGGATCGCCACGGTGTTGATCGCTTCGACTGGCGAGCGTCCATGTGCTGTTGCAGCAACCAGGCGAGGTACCTCGCTGGAGGTAGAGAACTCCGGGTGTTCGAGGTCGCAAGCCTCCAGACCCGGACGGCGCGCGAGTGTGCTGCGCGAGGCCGCACAACGGCTGTTCCGCACGATCTTCGTCTTGATCATGCCATCGCTGGTGCGACTGGCGGTGTACTCGTCGCCAGCTCCCTGTATCGCCGCCAAAGACCAGAAACTCACGACCGCCCGTGCGCGACGCGTCAGACCGGGCGGCGTGGGGGAGCAGGTTGGGAGCAGCGGCGTGCGTCGATGCGTCGGCGTGGTGCGGTGTATCCAGCTGGGGGCTCTGTGGCGCGCTACGAGGCGCGGATCGCGACCACCATCACCACGTCGTCTGCCGATTCTGCGGCGCAATCGCCGATGTCGACTGTACGGTCGGCTCCACACCCTGCCTGACGGCCGTCGCCGACTCGGGCTACCACATCGACGAAGCCGAGGTCATCTGCCGGGGCGGATGACCTGAGTGTTGCTCGCGGACAGAGAAACACAGGCTGATCAGCCAGCCATCGGAGAAACGGCAAGACGGGAGAAGGACCGACGTGTCTGACAAGAAGGACGCGACCGAGAGCATCAGCGAAAGCGAAAACCCGGCAATTCCCGCGCCCGCTGCCAAGCCGTCGACGCGCCCCAGGACGAACAGGGACTGGTGGCCGAACCAGGTGGACCTGTCGGTCCTGCATCAGCACTCGCCCCGATCCAACCCGATGGGCGAGGACTTCGACTACGCGAAAGAGTTCCAGAGCCTCGACGTCGACGCGCTGAAGCGCGACATCTTCGAGCTGATGACGACGTCACAGGACTGGTGGCCGGCCGACTACGGCCACTACGGCCCGCTGTTCATCCGGATGAGCTGGCATTCGGCCGGCACGTACCGCATAGCCGACGGCCGGGGCGGCAGCGGTAGCGGCTCTCAGCGCTTCGCGCCGCTCAACAGCTGGCCCGACAACGCGAGCCTCGACAAGGCGCGCCGGCTGCTCTGGCCGGTCAAGCAGAAGTACGGCCGCAAGGTCTCCTGGGCCGATCTGCTGGAATTCGCCGGCAACTGTGCGTACGAATCGATGGGGTTCAAAAGCTTCGGGTTCGCGTTCGGGCGGGAGGACATCTGGGAGCCCGAGGAGATCTTCTGGGGGCCCGAGGACACCTGGCTCGGCGACGAGCGCTACAGCGACGACCGGGAACTAGGCGGTCCGCTCGGCGCCGTCCAGATGGGCCTGATCTATGTGAATCCCGAGGGGCCGGCCGGTCACCCGGATCCGCTGGCTTCCGCCCGGGACATCCGGGAGACCTTCGGTCGCATGGCGATGAACGACGAGGAGACGGTCGCGCTCATCGTCGGCGGCCACACGGTCGGCAAGTGTCACGGTGCGGTCGATCCCCAGTACATCGGCCCGGAGCCCGAGGGCGCCCCGATCGAGCACCAGAACCTCGGCTGGCACAACACCTACGGCAGTGGCAAGGGCCCCGACACGCTCACCAGCGGGCTGGAGGGCGCGTGGACCACCGAGCCGATCAAGTGGGACAACGGCTTCCTGGACAACCTGTTCAAGTACGACTGGGAGTTGACGACGAGCCCCGCGGGCGCGAAGCAATGGACGCCGAAGGATCCGTCGGCCCGGGGCACCGTGCCGGACGCGCATGATCCGTCGAGGCGGCACGCGCCGATGATGCTGACGTCCGACCTCGCGCTGAAGGTGGACCCGATCTACGGGCCGATCGCAAGGCGTTTCTACGAGAACCCGGACCAACTCGCGGAGGCGTTCGCGAAGGCGTGGTACAAGCTGCTGCACCGCGACATGGGACCCATCTCGCGCTACCTCGGCCCGTGGGTTCCCGAGCCGCAGCTGTGGCAGGACCCGGTGCCGCCGGTCGACCACGAACTGGTGACCGCCGAGGACGTGGCCGCCCTGAAGGCCAAGGTCCTCGGGTCGGGGCTGTCCATCTCCCAGCTGGTTGCGACGGCCTGGGCGTCGGCGGCGAGCTTCCGCACCACCGACAAGCGCGGCGGGGCCAACGGTGCGCGGATCCGCCTCGCGCCGCAGAAGGACTGGGAGGTCAACAACCCGCGTGAACTCGCCGCCGTGCTGCGGGTCCTTGAGCAGGTCCAGCAGGACTTCAACGGCGCGCAGACCGGCGGAAAGAGGATTTCGCTCGCCGACCTGATCGTCCTGGGCGGCTGCGCGGCGGTCGAGCAGGCGGCGAAGAACGCGGGATACGACGTCACGGTCCCGTTCGCGCCGGGGCGTACGGACGCGTCGCAGGAGCAGACCGACGTGAACTCGTTCGCCGTGCTCGAGCCGACAGCGGACGGGTTCCGCAACTACCTGCGGGCCGGGGAAAAGCTGTCGCCGGAGACCCGGCTGGTGGACCGGGCCTTCATGCTGAATCTGAGCGCCCCCGAGATGACGGTTCTGGTGGGCGGCATGCGGGCCCTGAACGCCAACGTCGCGCAATCCCGGCACGGCGTCTTCACCGACAGGCCCGAGACGTTGACCAACGACTTCTTCGTGAACCTGCTCGCCATCGGCACGGAGTGGAAGCCATCCGCCTCGGCCGAGAACGTGTACGAGGGTCGGGATCGCGCCACCGGCGAGGTCACGTGGACGGCGACCGCCGCCGACCTCGTCTTCGGCGCGCACTCCCAACTGCGCGCCATCGCGGAGGTCTACGCGTCCAGCGACGCGAAGGAGAAGTTCGTGCGCGACTTCGTGGCCGCGTGGGGCAAGGTCATGAACCTCGATCGGTACGACCTCGCCTGATCCCGATGTCCAGGCCGGCCGCTCATCGGCCGACCTGGACATCCTCGGTCGGATGCTTCTTCCGGTGACACTCATCGTGTGGTACGCGACGACTCCTCTTGGGCCCCACTGGAGTCACTGAGGCACGAGATCTCACGACTTCGGGCGCCTGGCGCCCTCGACGCGCTCGCCGAACTGGTCGTCCTGCCCTGACGATGCGACACTCTCGTCATGATCAGCGACAGGAACGTGGAAGGCTTCATCGCCAGGGTGCCCAAGTGCGAGCTGCACCTGCACATCGAGGGCACGCTGGAGGGTGAGCTGGTGTTCGAGCTCGCCGGGCGCAATGGCATCGAACTGCCCTATGCCGACGCGGCCCAGATGAAGCGCGAGAGCCCCTTCCACGATCTGGCCAGCTTCCTGGTCGGCTACTACCGCAACATGCAGGTGCTGGTCACGGAACAGGACTTCTACGACCTGGCAACCGCTTACTTCACCAAGGCCGCCGCGCAGAACGTGCGGTACGTCGAGATCTTCTTCGACCCCCAGGCCCACACGTCGCGTGGCGTCGAGTTCGGCACGGTCCTGCGCGGGTTGCGCCGGGCCGTCGTCGATGCGCGCCGAACGCTCGACCTGCACGCCTCGCTGATCATGTGCTTCCTGCGCGACTTCTCCGCCGAGTACGCGATGGCCACTCTGATGGAGTCGCTGCCCTACAAGGACTGGATCGTGGGCGTCGGGCTCGACTCCGACGAGCGGGGCAACCCCCCGGTCAAGTTCGAGAAGGTCTTCGCCCGGGCCCGCGCGGAGGGCTACCTGCTTACCATGCACTGCGACGTGGACCAGCCGGGCACGCTTGACCACATCCGGCAGGCTCTGGACGTCATCGGGGTCGACCGGATCGATCATGGCGTGAACATCCTGGAGGATCCCGCGCTGCTCGCGGAGATCGTCGAACGCGGCATCGGGCTCACCGTCTGCCCGATCTCCAACAGCTTCGTCCGCGGCTCGGCCTGGGACGGCGCGACGAAGCGGCTGCTCGACGCGGGCGTCCTGGTCAGCGTGAACTCCGATGATCCGGCCTACTTCGACGGCTACGTCACGGAGTGCTTTCTGCGAGTGCACCAGGAGACGCCGTTGAGCATCGCCGAGGTC
Source organism: Micromonospora sp. NPDC049679 (assembly GCF_040659735.1). Classification (NCBI taxonomy): domain Bacteria; kingdom Bacillati; phylum Actinomycetota; class Actinomycetes; order Micromonosporales; family Micromonosporaceae; genus Micromonospora; species Micromonospora sp. NPDC049679. Next base: position 10,617 of record NZ_JBFANZ010000003.1, on the reverse strand, counting down.
CGCACCCTCGCCCGCAACGCCTTCGAGATCGCCTGGCTGCCGACGACGCTGCGCGCCCGCTTCCTCGAAGAGATCGACGCCGCTCTCCCGCACTGAGGTCCCCGGCGAGGACGGCGGACAGCCCGGCGACGGACACGGTGGATCGCTGCCCTGGGAGGGGCGAGGGGGCGAGCCAGATCCGGTCGATGCCGCCGCCGAGGGGCGCTCGCCACCGTCGCGCCGTACCGGCCGTCGCCTGCTGGGCCGAGCTCGACGATGTCGCCGGTGATGAGGGTGACCCGCGCCGCTCTGTCCGCGTCGCCGGGGCCGCGGGAGGGGACCGGATCCTGGCTCGGCGGTGTCGCCGCGGCGGGTGCCGCGCCGGCGGCGGTGCGGCGCATGGACGATGGCCTGGACGGGCTCCTCGGATCACGACGACGCCTCCATGGGGCGACAGATCGGAGTCTGGAGCCGGAAGATCTCGTACGGCAGCGGTCGTGCCTGCCGCACAGTGGACATGGCACCACGTGGACACGCCCCACAAGAAAATCCACGGGTGACACATGTGCCGGAAAAGCGTTACATCTTCTCGGAGCCGTGACGTCCAGGCGTAGGTCGGCTGTCAAGTCGCGGCGGGGACATCTGGCCGGCATCGGCCAAGATCGGCGCAAAGTATCGGTGTGACCGCAATCGGTGAGTAGCGTCCGCAATCAGTTCACCCGCACCTTCCGGGACTCGGCGTATCCCGGCGGTCGCGAGAGCCGGGTGAGCCAATGGGGCGCGTTGTCGCGCGCACCTCAACCTGTGGAGGAGTCGAGATGGCTCACGAACGCCATTTCCGGTTATCCCGATGGGTCGGGCATCCCCGCTCCGACTCGATCAACCCCCCAGCGCCCACGCCGCCTGACGGACCGACTTCGTGGCAACGGTCCAGGGCTGGGGTACGGCGCGGCGGGGCGGTCCTGGCATGGAGCGCGATTCTGGTGCTCGGCATGTCGGCGCTGCCCGCGCTCGCGGCTCCGTCGGAGCCGCCGCCGCCACAAGAGCCGAAGACTTCGGTGAAGGTGCTGGTGTTCCACGGTCCGGCGGCGCAGCAGGACGACCCGGTCGTGCAGGCCGCAGCGGCCATCGCGAGCCTGGGCGAGAAGAACGGGTTCGCCGTCGAGGTGTCGCAGACCCCGGCCGTGTTCACGTTCAACAACCTGGCACGCTACCGCGGCGTGGTGCTGCTGTCCGCCAAGGGCGTGACGCTGAACAACGACCAGGAGAACGCCTTCCAGGCGTACATCAAGAATGGCGGTGGGTTCGTCGGGGTGCACGACGCCGCACGCGCCCAGGCCGACTCCGACTGGTTCACCGGGCTGATCGGCACCCGTCCGACCACCGGCCTTCCCAAGTCCGAGAAGGTCATCGAGGTCACGGCGAGCGCGGAGAACCCGCCGAACGAGACAAAGGAAAAGTTGTTCGACGGGAACACGAACACCAAGTGGTTGACGTTCCAGCCCACCGGGTGGGTCACGGCGAAGCTGGACAAGCCGGTTGCGGTGACACGATATGCGTTGACGTCGGCGAATGACTTTACCGGGCGGGACCCGAAGGACTGGAAGCTGCAGGGCTCGCAGGACGGGCAGAGTTGGACAAGTCTGGACACCCAGACCGGGCAGAGTTTCCCCCAGCGGTTCCAGACCAAGCCGTACCAGTTCGACAACACCCAGGCCTACCAGTACTACCGGCTGGACATCACCGCGAACGGCGGGGAGCCGCTGATCCAGCTCGCGGAGCTGGGGTTGTTCGGCGCCAACCCGACGCCTCCCGTGGAGGCCACGGTGCAGCAGGCCGTGGTGGACGTGATTGACCGGCAGCACCCGGCGAACAAGGATCTGCCGCTGAAGTGGACGCGGTCCGACCAGTGGCTCAACTGGGACCCGAACCCGATCGGCAAGGTCCACACAATCGCGCAGGTCGAGGAGGGGACGTACGACGCGGGTCAGGGTGCCAACGGGGCGTTCCACCCGATCTCGTGGTGCCGCGACTACGACGGCGGCCGGTCGTTCTACACCGGCATGGGCCGTACCGAGGCCAGCTACACCACGGATACCCAGTTTCTCGGCCACCTGCTCGGCGGCATCCAGTGGACGAGCGGCATGGTTCGCGGTGACTGTCAGGCGACGATCGGGTCCAACTACAAGATCGAGCGGTTGACGGCGCAGAACCAGCCGGGCCAGCTCGACCAGGTCGGTGAGCCACACGGCCTGACCGTCGCTCCCGACGGCAAGGTGTTCTACATCGGCAAGGCGGCCTGCGCGTCCGGGCCGGTCCGTGACTGGAACGACCCCAAGGTCGGCCTCGGCTGCGGCACCATCCATCAGTGGGACCCGAAGACCAAGCAGGTCAAGCTGCTGACCACGCTGGATGTGATGGGTAACCGGGGCAGCGGTGACGAGCTGGTCAAGAACGAGGAAGGCCTCGTCGGCATCACGCTGGATCCGAAGTTCGAGCAGAACGGATCGATCTTCATCTACTGGATGCCGCACGAGTCAATTGACCGTGACAAGCGGACCGGCGAGCGGACGGTCTCGCGGCTGACCTACGACTTCGGCAAGCAGTCGATCGACAAGAGCAGCCGCAAGGACCTGCTGCACTGGACGACTCAAATCCACAGCTGCTGCCACGCAGGTGGCGGCATGACGTTCGACAAGCAGGGCAACCTCTACATCGGGTCCGGCGACAGCAACTCCTCCGGTGGCTCGAACGGCTACTCGGGGAACAACTGGACGCAGGACTACCAGGGCCTGTCGTTCCAGGACGCCCGCCGCACCTCCGGCAACACCAACGACCTCAACGGCAAGATTCTCCGCATCCACCCGGAGGCCGACGGCACGTACACGATCCCTCAGGGCAACCTCTTCACCGGCAAGGAGGAAGGCGGGGGCAAGACCCGGCCGGAGATCTACGTGATGGGTGTCCGCAACATCGCGCGGATCGCCTACGACAAGGTGAACGACTGGCTGACCGCCGCATGGGTGGGTCCGGACGCGGGGGCACCGAGCCCGGAACTGGGCCCGGCGAAGTACGAGACCGCGACGATCATCACCTCCGCCGGCAACCAGGGCTGGCCCTACTGCATGGGCAACAAGCAGCCCTACCGTGACCGCAGCAACACCGATGCCAACGTCCTGACCGGCTGGTACGACTGCGACAACCTGAAGAACACGTCGCCGCGTAACACCGGTCTCGTCGACATCCCGCCGGCCCGCAACAATATGATTTGGTACTCACCGCAGGGCGGTGGGGTGGTCTACCCGAAGCGGGCAGACGGCATCCCGACCTACCTCCAGAGCGACGCGACCTACACCCAGCCCTACCTCAAGGGCGGCGGCCAGGCCATCATGGACGGCCCGACCTACCACCGGTCGGAGGTGAACACCGACAGCGGTGTCGCGTGGCCGGCGTACTGGGACAACAAGTGGTTCATCGGCGACCAGTCCAACCCCAACAACCGGGTCGCGATGACCGTCAACCCGCAGAACGTCAAGGAGCAGGGTCCGCCGGCCTTCGGTGAGGACCTGCGCCAGATTATCCGCGGCGGTAACGGCGACACCGCGCTGCAGAGTTGGATGGACGCCAAGTTCGGTCCGGACGGCGCGCTGTACATGCTGGACTATGCCGGTGGCTTCTTCAGTCTCCATCCCAACCAGAAGATGATCCGCATCGCCTACCAGGGCGGTCCGGCCACGCCGAACCCGAGCGCCGCCTCGGCGCGGGCTCTCGAACCGAGCAAGCCGAAAACGATCATGTTCTCCAACACCAGGGCTGGTGGCGTGTCCTGGGAGTGGAACTTTGGTGACGGCAGCAAGTCGCGCGCGGCCAACCCGACGCACACCTACGCGGAGTTCGGTACCTACCAGGCGACGGTCAAGGCGACCTACGCCAACGGTGAGCAGGCCACCGGGAAGATCGACGTCAATGTCGGCTGCTCGGCGCCCGACGCTCGGCCGACGGTCCGGTTCCTCGACGCCGATACGGGCGTGGCCAACCACCAGGTCGGCGGCGGCTGCACGATCAACGACCTGATCGATGACGAGAGCACCTGGTCGACCCACGCCGCGTTCGTGAGCCACGTCAACGACTGGGTGTACCAGCTGCGCAAGGACGGCGTCATCGACCAGGCCGAGGCGAGCGCGCTGCGCCGCGCGGCGAACCAGTCCAAGATCGGCAATATGCCCGGGTACAAGGCCATCTTCGACGGGACGCCGCAGTCGCTCCTGAAGTGGAGCCAGGCCCCTGGCGGACGCTTCGATCTACAGTCGGACGGTTCGATGCGCAGCTCCGGCGGGTTGGGCATGCTGTGGTACTCGGAGAAGGCGTTCGGGGACTTTTCGCTCAGGCTCCAGTTCCGGGACGCGGCAACGGAGGGGCGCTGGTCGAACAGCGGAGTGTTCACACGGTTCCCCGATCCGAGAACCCCCGTGGACCAGCGCCCCGCCGGAAGCTGCGGGACGCTCGGGGCGGCGCGTACCTCCTCGGCATGGGTCGCGATCTACTGCGGTCACGAAGTCCAGATCTACGACGGGGACACCGGTGAGCCCCAGAAGACCGGCTCTATCTACAACTTCGCGCCCGTGGGCCTGGACAAGGCGGGGGTGACCCCGAAGGGGCAGTGGAACGACTACGAGATCCGGGTGATCGGGCAGCACTACACGATCATCCGTAACGGTGTGGTGATCAACGAGTTTGACAACACGCCGGGCAAGGAGTCGTCCCGCGCCGGCGACCCGTCGACCGACCTGCGACAGTTCCTCAGCGGTTTCGTCGGATTGCAGAACCACGGCAACAGCGACCTGATGGAGTTCCGCAACATCAGGGTGCGGGAGCTGTAGCCGATCGGTGCCGGGTACGGGGGCCACGTTCCTCCGTACCCGGCACACCGGCCGATCGCTTCCCGCCGACGCGCCGCCCAACACGACATGTGACGACGCCCCGGTACGGGCGGGGGACGCGCGTCCGCGCGGCGTCCGCCGCATTCGTGAGCACCATTCACCCGCAGGTGAACGGGTTCACACCAGGCCGCGGCGGGCTGCCCAGACGATCGCCTGTACGGTGGCCTTCACGCCGAGTTGCTCGCAGATCGCCCGTATCCGGCGGCGAACCGTACGGTCCGACATGGCCACGCGGCGCGCGACCGAGCTGAGCGGCATGCCCTCGCCCAGCAGCGCTAGCAGGCGTAGATCCTCCTCATCGAGTCGCACCCCGTCGGCGTCCCAGCGTGGCGCCGGTACCTCCGAAGGGTCGGTGCGACCCCGAGCCGCACCGCCAACACGCGGAAGAGTCGGGCTGCCGGGGCCCGATCCGGCCTCCAGCATCTTGTCGTACTCGGTGCCCCGTCCGCGTGGGTGCGACGGGAGGACCGGCTCGCCGCCCACGATGGGCACCCCGCGGGCTACTCGCGCCGGCCAGCTCTCGACACCGTGACTGCCGATTTCTCGCGTATCGAGGAAAGCCTGGCGGCGGTGGGCCGGTGGCAGCGCGAGACCGCGTGGTTGCGCGGCCGGCAGCGATCCGTGTACCGGCATTCCCGGGCAGGTCGGGGTGGGGGCAAGAGGGCTGTCACAGTCTCGGCTGCGTCTTCCGTCGGGCGGTCGTTCGGTTCGCATCACTCCTCCTCGAAGTGGCATGTCCTGTCAACCTTTCGCGCGCCTTCTTGGGACTTCCGCGAATACATCAGGAACTTTCGCTACTCCTCAGGAGACTTTCGCTGCGACTGGGAGAACTTTCGTCGATACTAGGTATCTCTGTTCCGACTCACAAGCCCCAATGCCTGCGGGGTTACCGCCCCGAGACGGTCAGGGAGGCCGGCCTGTCACCCGAGGGTGTTCATCCGTCTCGTGGACGGGGCGCGGTTGCGGGCCATTGGCTCATGCTTGTCGGCGGATTCCTGCTTCCGACCATCACTTCTTGCTTGTGCTGGCTTGCCTGCTCGCCGTGGCACAGATCAAGCCCACGCGATCGAGGAGCCCCACCGCCCGCGAGCGACATGATTAAGGTCGTGGTGGGGTATGGCCGGGAGATGACCACGAACGATGATATGAGCAGCCAGGAGCGCACCGTCGGAGCGATGCACGACACCGCGCAGCAGTTGGAGGTGGCGGAGGCGATCCTGCACCACGGCGCGGATGCGTCTCCGAACGCGGAGACGAAGGCGCGGTTGCACGGGCTCGGTGATGAGGTCACCTTGCAGGCGCGCAGCATTGATCGACGCGCCGACCGCTTGGCCGAGGGGACGCCTGGTGCGAAGCGGTCGGGACCGGTTGACCGGGCGCATCGTCCATAGTGTGTTGCCTCCGCGTACGGTCCAGCTGACGATCGCCGGGATGCGGGTCAGTGGTGGCAGGTTCACCGGTTGACTTCTACGGTGGGGGAGACGTGGGGAGGTCGGGGGTGGTGGACGCGGGTGACGGTGTGCGGTGGCTGCAGCTGACCGCGCCCCGTGGCGGGCCAGACGACCTGTCCGTGCTGGTCACTCGTGCCGCGCCGGCGATCGGTGCCACCGAGATCGTTATCTATCTGGCCGACTACGCGCAGGACCGGCTCGTGCCGCTGCTCGGCGCCGGTCTCGTCCGGGACGCGTTGCCTGTCGAGACGAGTCTCGCCGGGCGCGCGTTCACCAGCCTCGACGTGCAGCGGGCCGTCGACGACGCCGACCGGATGTGGGTACCGCTGCTGGTCGGGTGCGAGCGGATGGGCGTACTCGAGATCGTGTCGCCGGCCGCCGCGGACCCGGAGCTGGAGGCGCCCGCGCGGGAGTTCGCCGTGAGTGTCGCTCAGCTTCTGGTGAACCGCCGGCCCTACGGCGACGTCATCGAGCGCCTGCGACGGCGCCTCCCGATGCAGGTGGCGGCGGAGATCGTGTGGGGACTGCTGCCTCCGTTGACGTTCGCGACCGATGAGGTCATGGTCACCGCCATCCTCGAGCCGTGTTACGACGTCGGTGGGGACGTCTTCGACTACGCGCTGAACGGTGACGTGCTCAGCGTCGGGTTGTTCGACACCTGTGGACACGGCATCAAGGCGAGCACGTTGGCATCACTCGTGGTCAACACCTACCGCAATGCCCGCCGGTGCGGCCTCGACCTGGCTGACACGGCGAGCAGCATCGACAAGTGGGTGCGGAGTGAACACCCGGGTCTGTTCGCGACCGCGCTGCTCGCCGAGCTTGACCGCACCACCGGCCGGCTGCGCATGATCAACGCCGGGCATCCGGGAGCGTTGCTGCTGCGCGACGGCAAGGTGATCCGGGAGTTGCCCGGGCCCACCGCGCTGCCGCTGGGCATCGGCCACCTGTCGAGGCGCCGGCCGGAGGTGCACGAGGAGAACCTGCACCCCGGCGACCGCATCCTCGGCTACACCGACGGCATCACCGATGCCCGCAGCGCCGACGGGGACCGGTTCGGCGTGAACCGGCTGGTCGATTTCGTCAACCGTGCGCTGAACGACCAGTTGGCCACGCCGGAGACGATGCGTCGCCTGGTCCGCGCGGTCGTCGAGCACCAGGACGGTGAACTCCAGGACGACGCGACGGCGCTGTTCCTCGAGTGGCGACCGCGGCGAAGCCCGCTCGCCCACCTGTCCGACCTCGCCGCCGTCGGCCCGTCCGCCGTTCGCCCGCAGCAGTGGTCCCCGACACCACCCGGGTGAACACTTCCGAGCGTCACCGGGCAATCCGCGGCCGGATCGCGGAGGCGTTGGTCATCCCGCTGCGGCCGGACTGGCCCGGGGCGTGTACGTGGGTGAGTAGCTGACATGTGCCGGTGAGGTCCAGGGCCGTGCGCACGGTGCCGTGCGGGCGCATGACCCGGAAGGTCGAGCCGGATTGCAGGGCCGCTGTCCGCGCCAGCATCCCGTGCTCAGATCGGGTGGCGGCCGGCCGATAAGGGGTTTGTCACCAGCTCCTCTTCCGGCGGTGAAGTCGTGGTGAGGAGCGGAGCCGGTGCACCGGGCAGCGAAGGAGGAGCATGTGGCAAAGCGGCGCTCGGATGTCGAGGAGCAGGTTGCGGATCTACTCCGTACCGCCAAGAGCTCCCTTGGCCTCAGCCTCGCGTTCCTGACCCGCATGGACGGGACCACCCAGCACCTCGAGGTGGTCGAGTCATCCATTCCCTTCCTCATCAGGGATGGCGTCACCCAACGCCAGGAGACCACCTTCTGCCAGGCGATCATGGACGGAAAACTCCCGGCGGTCATCCCGGACGTGAAGGCGTTCCCCGAAGCGATGAAGCTCCCCGCCGCTCGGATACCCCGCATCCGTAGCTTCGTCTCCGTTCCCGTCGTCCTGAGCGACGGGAACGTGTACGGCACCTTCTGCGCTGCCGGCTTCACCTCGGACAAAGGACTCGCCAAACGGGACAAGTCCCTCATGGAGGTTCTCGCTCACGCCGCCTCGGTCATCATCGAGCCGGGGGTACGGGAACGTGGCCGCCGATCGGAGATCGAGTCCCGCCTGAACCTGGTGCTGGCAAACGGGGGCCCAGCGGTAGTGCTCCAGCCGATCGTGGACCTCGCCACCGGCGGCCGGATCGGAGCGGAGGCCCTCAGCCGCTTTCCGAGTGAGTGGAGAAAGGCGCCCGACGTCTGTTTCGCTGAAGCACACAGCGTCGACGTCGGGGACCGACTGGAGATTCTCGCGCTGGCGCGAGCCGCGGAGCACCTCAAGCGCGTCTCCGGCTACGTCGCCATGAACGTATCTTCCGCCACCCTCCTCACGCGTGAGTGCACAGAATTGCTGGGCAGACTGCCACTCGAGCGCATCCTCCTCGAACTCTCCGAGCATGACCCGGTCGAGGACTACGACGCACTGACGACCGTTCTTGCCCCGCTGCGCGCGGGGGGAATGCGCCTCGCCATCGATGACGTCGGTGCCGGCTTCTCATCACTCCGCCACATCGTTCTCACGTCTCCCGACGTGATAAAGCTGGATCGAAGCATCGTCGACGGGGTCAGTACGGACCCGATCCTCACGACCCTGGTGCGCTCGCTGGTGGAGTTCGGCCATGGCTGCGATGCCCGGGTGGTCGCCGAAGGGGTCGAGACCGGTGAGGACGCCGCCGCGTTGCGGTCGCTGGGCGTGGACTACGGCCAAGGTTGGCACTTCGGTCGGCCCGGCGCGCCTGAGGAGCTGACCGAGTGTGTGCCAGCAGCGGCGGCCACACCACCGGTGCGTGATGAACCATCGGTTCCTGGGATGTAGACCGCGCTGAAGGCTGCCGGATGGCACGGCTGTTCACTGTTCCTGCGCGACGACGGGCTGCTCGTCGTTCGGGCCCGTGGTGCACGAGCCGATGCCCGAGCAGGAACGCAGTGCCAGCGCCGCCGCCCTCATCCCGGTCCTGCGTGGCCTCGCCTCCACCGACCGGCCGCAGGTTGGCCACTGCACCGACACGGACGTGGTGCTGGACTTCGTCGCGCGAGCGGATGCCCCAACTCGCGGCTCTGGGCACCTCCCGCCCCGACCACTTTCTCCGCACCAAGGTCCGGCCGTCATCCGGGATTGACGCGGCGCAACGCTGATCGGGGCGTCCGACTCGGCGGGGAGTGGCACCATTGGCGGGTGAAGATCTTGTCTATCCAGTCATCGGTCGCCTACGGCTACGTCGGCAACTCCGCCGCGGTCTTCCCCCTCCAGCGGCTGGGGCACGAGGTCTGGCCGGTGCTGACCGTCCACTTCTCCAACCACACGGGATACGGCGCGTGGCGTGGGCCGCTGTTGACCCCGGCCGACGTGGCCGATGTGATCGCGGGCATCGAGGACCGCGGGGTGCTCGCGGAGGCCGACGCGGTGCTGTCGGGCTACCAGGGCGACCCGGCGATGGGTGCGGTGGTCCTCGACGCGGTGGAGAAGGTGAAGGCGGCCAACCCGGACGCGGTCTACTGCTGCGACCCGGTGATGGGCGACGTCGGCCGGGGCATGTTCGTGCGGCCGGGCATCCCGGAGTACATGCGGGACACCGTCGTGCCACGCGCGGACATCGTCACCCCGAACCAGTTCGAGCTGGAGTTCCTCTCGGGCCGTACGACGAGTTCGCTGGCGGAGTTGCTGGCGGCGGTCGATGTCGTGCGCGAGATGGGGCCGCGGCACGTGCTGGTCACCAGCGTGCTGCACGGCGACGTCCCTGATGGGTCGCTGGAAGTGGTGGCCGTATCGGACGAGGGCGCCTGGGCGGTGACCACGCCGCTGCTGCCGATCAGCCCGAACGGCGGCGGCGACGTCACCGCCGCGCTGTATCTCGCGCACCTGTCGACGACCGGCTCGCCCGCGGCGGCGCTGGAGCGCACCACCTCCGCCATCTTCGCCGTCCTCGAGGCGACTCTCGCGGCGGGCACCCGGGAGCTCCAGCTGGTCGCCGCCCAGGACGCGATCGCCGACCCGCCGGCAAGATTCGTCGCCCGCCGGTTGCGCTGAGGCAAGTGCCTATGGACAAGGTTGCGGAGCGCGGCGGTACGGTTCGCGGCGACGAGAGGTCGGCAGCAGTGTGGCGCGGCGGCCGTGCGCTGCCGTCACGCCGGGCACGGGTGCTCATCGACGCCGGATCCGAACCGTGATCGGGCTCGGTCAGGCCGAAACACCCGATCGCCTCGCCGGTG